>DIYE01000284.1 GCA_002428885.1 Alphaproteobacteria bacterium UBA6062 | reverse complement strand
ATGCAGGGCGCCGGTCAGCAGAACCTGTGTCGCCAAAGCCAGAAAAGCACCGAGGAGAGATGGTAACCCAAGAAAGTAAGTGGCCAGAAAAACGGTTCCGGACAATCCGCCAACCAATGTGCCGATTAACGGAAAACACCGGCTGGCCGTTTGCAGGGACGACATATCGTAGAAGAAGCCGGGATTAAGCGGTATACGCGTCAGGAAATTGGCGGAAACCAGAAAGTCGGATATCCAGCCGGGGCGATAGGGCGGCATTTCGGGGGCGTTATCACTCATTTATTTCAGCTTTTGCGGCAGACCTGCCGTTACAAAATAAACGTGATCGGCGATGGCGGCAATCTGCTGATGCAGCCGGCCCGCATGGTCTCTGAAATCCCGGGCCATTTTATTGTCAGGCACAATGCCCTGGCCAACTTCGTTGGAGACAAGAATAACAGGCCCTTTAAGGCTGCTGAGGGTATCCAATAATTCTGAAACTGCTTCTTCAATGCTCTGCTCTGCCATCATCAGGTTACTGATCCAGAGGGTCAGGCAATCGACCAGAATAATGCTGTCACAGGCCGCTTTCCGGGATAGAATATCGCCGATGCGGGTCGGTTCTTCCACCGTCTCCCAAGCGTCACCGCGATCTTTAATATGCTTATCAATCCGGGCCCGCATTTCATCATCAAAAGCCTGGCTGGTGGCAAGGTAAATCCGCTTAAGGCCGCTGTCCCGAGCAAGCTGTTCTGCAAAGGCGCTTTTGCCGGAGCGGGCGCCGCCAAGAACCAGTGTAAGAGTGCCAGGATTATTCAAGAGGCCGCCCCGTCAATCAGATGAATATAAGATCCGGCAATCTTATCACGGATAATCCCGGCTGGCTGCAATTCCCTGTCGCTGGCGTCTTTCAGAGTGAAAAGAGGAGAGGAGCGGTCTTCAGTCACGACTGTCGAATAATGGAATTCATGGGCCCTGAACTGCTTTCCAGCATCTCCCAGAAAACAGGATTGTGCGAGAGAAGCTTGCCTGTAACCCAGATGAAGTTTTGGTTCGGCAAAGGAGGTTTCGACAGGAAGCAGATCCAGCATATCAAACCGGTCCCCTGCTTTGTCTGTGAGGCTCAGACCAAGAACCATATACCCCCCGCATTCCCCGAAAATCTGTACGTCCTGTTCAGCCGCTTTTTTCATCCCGTGCCGAAAGATTTCAGCATTGGAAAGCCGCGCTGCATGCAGTTCCGGGTATCCTCCCGGCAGATAGATAAATCCGGCTTCGTTATCTGGTGCTTCGTCATTGAGGGGAGAAAAAGGAACAATCTCGGCCCCCGCTTCCCGCCATCCTTCCAGGAGATGGGGATAGCTGAAAGCAAAAGCATCATCCCGGGCGACGGCAATCCGTTGTGATGGTGGAAGCAGGGTACCGGCGGCTCCTTCAACTGGGTGCAGCGGTCTGGCCAGCTTTTGTAGATGATCGAGATCCAGATGCTCTTCAACCAGATCAGCAGCCGTTTCCAGAAACAGATCCAGGTCGCTATTTTCGCGAGCCTGTATCAGTCCCAGATGTCGGTGCTCCAGCGCCAGTTCAGGTCGCTTCGGCAGGCAGCCGAGGCAGGGAATGCCACTTTTTTCGGCGGCCTCCTCCAGAAGAGCACGGTGACCCGGTCCACCGATGGCGTTGAAAATAACGCCGGTGACGGTAAGGTCCGGATCGAAATTGTTGAAGCCATGCAGAACAGCGCCGACACTGCCCGCCTGTCCCCGGGCATCAACAACCAGGATAACCGGGATGTTTAGCTTTTTTGCGAGATCTGCACTCGACCCTTCTCCGTTTTTGGCGCCATCAAACAAACCCATGACGGCCTCTCCAACCAGGAGGTCCTTTTGTTCCGAGGCCGCACTGAGGCATTTATTCAATGTTCCGTCAGACATGGCCCAAGGGTCTAAATTGAAGCAGGTCTGACCGGAGGCGGCAGTATGAAAAGCAGGGTCGATATAATCCGGTCCGGTTTTAAAGGAACCGACGGCATTACCGCGTCTAGCCAGAGCCCTCAGGATGGCGAGTGTAACGGTTGTTTTTCCGGAGCCGGATGCCGGTGCGGCAATCATCAGGGCCGGTGGAAAACCGGTCACCGGTCACGCTCTTCCAAAGCTTGAGCCTGTTCGGCAAACCAGCCCAGCTTTGCGGATAAGTCAACAACCTGTCCGACCACAATTAGCGCCGGTGGCTGGATACCGCTTTTATCAACATCCTCGCCTGCCTTTTCCAGAGTTGTCGTCAGGACTTGCTGATTGGCAAGGGTAGCATTGGCAATGATGGCAACCGGTTCCGTTTTGTCTCGGCCAAAGCCAATCAGTTTCTTGGTGATCGTCTTCAGATGCTTCATGCCCATATAGATCACAATGACCGGGGAGCCTTTGGCGATATGTTCCCAATTGACGCTTGGAACCTCGCCGCTGGCATCGTGGCCGGTCAGGAAGGTCGCTGCGGAATTGGTGGTCCGATGGGTCAGCGGAATACCGGCATAGGCGAGGCCGCCGACACCGGATGAAACACCCGGTATTACGCGAAACGGGATATTCTCGGCTTCAAGGCGCAGGGCTTCCTCTCCGCCGCGCCCAAAAATGTAGGGATCGCCGCCCTTCAGGCGCAGGACCCGTTTGCCTTCCCGGGCCAGCGTGACCAGCCGTTCCGTAATATCTTTCTGTTTGGCGGAGGGTTTGCCGCCACGCTTTCCCGCATATTCCAGGATACAGGTCGGGCTGGTCAGGGAGAGAATTTCCTTGCTGACGAGGGCGTCATAGACAAGGACATCGGCCTGACGGAGACCTTCTACCGCATAGAGTGTCAGAAGTCCCGGATCGCCCGGTCCGGCGCCGACCAGCCAAACGCTACCGGCCTCAAAAGGCGGGATGTTGCTCAGAATTTTATCCATGCCTTCTTTTACACGTCATTGCGCACTGCGCCAACCGTTA
>DIYE01000372.1 GCA_002428885.1 Alphaproteobacteria bacterium UBA6062 | reverse complement strand
CACGATATTTCCCTGATTGCCGATCGTATTTTGGAAACGGCACCAGACAGATTTGCATTGGCCGGGTTGTCCATGGGGGGATACATTGCCCTTGAAGTTTTGCTTCGTGATCCTTCCCGCGTTACACATCTGGCTCTTATCGATACACGGGCTGATGCGGATTCTGAACAGGATAAAAAGAAGCGCCAGGATTTTATCCGCTTGGTGCAGCGCGGCAAAACCTTTAAAGGCGTCACGGAGAGTCTGCTACCGATCCTCATCCATCCAAGCCGTTTCAAGGATGATGCCTTAACGTCCCGGATCTACCAGATGGCGGAAGATATCGGTCAGGAGGGATTTATCCGCCAGGAAACAGCAATTATGAACCGAAAAGACCACTGGGCGGACCTGTCAAAAATAGACTGCCCGACAATTGTTATTTCCGGCAATGAAGACGCTCTGATTAATCCAGACCATCAACAGAGGATGGCGGATGATATTCCGGATGCCGAGTTTCACCTGATCCCTGAATGTGGCCACCTTCCTACTATGGAGCGACCGTTTGAGATTAATACTCTGCTTAGAGAATGGCTGTGCTGGTAGACCCTCCTAAAGAGCGTTCAAATAGTTAGCGTGAAATTTGATATGATCATCCATGAAACTTGCGATAAAGAAGTAGCTGTGGTCGTAGCCTTCGCGATAATTAAGGGTTAAGGGATAGTTTGAAGCGTTAGCTGCAGATTTCAGTGTTTCCGGCTTTAGTTGATGCTCAAGAAACTCGTCAGCCATTCCTTGATCAACAAGAGCCGGAATCTGGTGTTCTGTGTGGAGCATGAGCAAGCTGGCGTCATACTGAGCCCAGTCAGGCATATCTGGTCCTAAATAGGCGTTAAACGCTTTTTGACCCCAAGGAGCGGAGACAGGATTGCAGATTGGACTGAATGCCGAAACGGAGCGATATCGGTTTGGGTTGCGCAAGGCAAGAACAAGTGCTCCATGGCCTCCCATGGAATGGCCGGAGATGGATCGGATATCATTTACCGGAAAGGTTTCCTCAATAAGGGTTGGGAGCTCATTCAAGACATAATCATACATCCGATAATGCTGGCTCCAGGGATGCTCTGTTGCGTTGACATAAAAGCCTGCTCCCTGGCCAAGGTCATAACTGTCCTGATCCGGAATATCTTTTCCCCGAGGACTGGTATCCGGGGCGACAACGGCTATGCCCAGTTCGGATGCCAAGCGCTGCACGCCAGACTTTTGTATGAAATTCTCATCTGTACATGTCAAACCGGAAAGCCAGTATAATACCGGTACTTTTTGTCCATCCGACGTCTGGGGAGGCAGATAGATGGCAAACCGGATGTCATTGTTCAGTATTTTCGAAGAATGTAGATAGTGTTTTGTCCAGCCGCCAAAACTTCTATGGCTGCTTTTAAGCTCGAGCGACATGTTATGTCTCATATTCTGATAGAAGGGATAAAGATGTTGGAAAATGACCGGAAGATTGTTAACCGTTGTGGCGGGTCAGGCTTGAATAAAGTCACCTGACCCTGGTTATTCAGATGCTTTGCACTACTGGTTATAGTGAATGACACTCCGGATACTTTTACCTTCATGCATGAGATCAAAAGCTTCGTTAATAGCTTCCAAGCCCATTGTATGGGTGATGAAATCGTCAAGCTTGAACTCACCTTGCAAATATCGCTCGACATAGTCCGGAAGTTCTGACCGGCCTTTCACGCCGCCAAAAGCCGAACCGCGCCAGACGCGTCCGGTAACCAGTTGAAAGGGGCGAGTTGAAATTTCCTGACCAGCACCGGCAACACCGATAATGACGGATTCTCCCCAGCCTTTATGGCAGCATTCGAGAGCTGACCGCATGATGTTGACATTACCAATGCATTCAAAAGAATAATCAACACCGCCTTCTGTCATGTCTACAATGACATCTTGAACAGGTTTGTCATATTTCTTTGGATTGATAAAATCTGTAGCGCCTAGCTTGGCGGCAAGATCAAATTTACTTTCATTAATGTCGATTACCAGAATGCGACTGGCACCAGCCATTTGAGCACCGATAACGGCTGAAAGGCCAATGCCACCCAGGCCAAAAATTGCGACGGTCGCACCTTCTTCCACTTTGGCTGTATTCATGACAGCGCCCATGCCGGTTGTGACACCACATCCCAAAAGACAAACCTCTTCCAAGGGGGCGTCTTTGTTGACTTTTGCCAGCGAAATTTCGGGAAGAACCGTATATTCAGAGAAGGTGGAGCAACCCATATAGTGAAAGATAGGCTTCCCATCTTTGAAGAAGCGTGTTGTCCCGTCCGGCATCAGGCCTTTACCCTGGGTTTCCCGGATTTTCTGACAGAGATTGGTTTTTCCTGACGTACAGAATTTACATTCTCCGCATTCCGGGGTGTAAAGCGGTATTACATGATCTCCGACTGCGACGCTTGTAACACCTTCACCAATTGATTCAACGATACCGCCGCCTTCATGCCCCAACACAGCCGGGAAAATCCCCTCTGGGTCATCTCCGGACAATGTAAAGGCGTCTGTATGACAGACACCGGTTGCGATAATACGGATGCGCACTTCTCCTTTTTGAGGAGGCATGACGTCAATTTCTTCAATCGATAACGGTTCGTTGGCCGCCCAGGCAATGGCTGCGCGAGATTTAAGGATGTTGGACATGTTTTCTCCTATTCAATCAAATAAGGGAGGAGATGCAGAAGCAAAGTCTCGTTCCGGATTATGGAGAAGATATATTGTTTACATATTTTAATAATAATAAAAATTTGAAAAGACTTTTTATATTTAGTAATAATTAATTCAGCTCTTTAGTAAGGAAGGACAGTCAATGCTACAATGGCAGGGCGTGGCTGAATTTGTGGCGGTTGCCGATACGGGCAGTTTCACAAAAGCTGCGGTGGAAATTGGCGTTTCGGTTGCGCAGGTAAGTCGGCAGATCAGTTCCTTGGAAGCAAGACTGCAATCAAAGTTATTTTACCGCTCAACGCGCAATGTAACGATCACAGAAGCGGGGCAGGTATATTATAATCACTGTCGGCAGGTTCTGGACGGATTGTCAGAAGCTGAACGCGCATTGGCTGACTTCAACCAGACTCCGAAGGGCAAGTTGAAAATTACGGCTCCCGTCACGTATGGAGAAAACAGTATCGCTCCCTTATTGAGTGATTTTGCGCTTGAGTTTCCCGCTTTGGAAATCAGTCTGGTTTTAAGCAATCAGGTTTTTGATCTGGTTGCGGAAAGCTATGATATGGCAATCCGGCTCGGGCAGCTTGAAGACAGTAGTATGATGACAACAAAACTTGCCTCACGGAAATACTATGTCTGCGCGTCTCCTGACTACCTGACAATGCAGGGAACACCTCATACAGTATTGGAGCTTGAACAGCATAACTGCTTGAAGGGGACCATCGAATTTTGGAGATTTCTCGAACAAGGAAAACTACGCCATATTCGGGTCAATGGTTCTTTTCATTGCAATAGCGGCCATGCACTCGTTGATGCAGCCCTGAAGGGGATTGGTATTGTCCAGTTACCGCATTATTATGTTGAAGACTACATTCAACAAGGTCAGCTTATCCCGATATTGGAAAGTTACGGCATACCTGATGATGGTATCTGGGCCATTTATCCGTCGAACCGTCAGCTCTCCCCGAAGATAAAGCTCCTGCTTGAGTATTTCCAAGCCAATCTGGAGAAAAGATCGGCCGATCTTTAAAGCCTGATCCTAAATATCCAGATTATCGGCGAAGCGCGCATTCTCCTGGATAAAGCCGAAACGAAGTTCCGGTTTTTTACCCATCAGGCATTCAACCCGATCGGAGGTTTCGCCGAACTCTTCCATGGGAATCTGAACACGGAGCAGAGTCCGGTTGTCCGGGTTCATGGTCGTTTCCTTCAGTTGCGCCGGCGGCATTTCACCCAGGCCTTTAAAGCGGCTGATATCGATCCGACCCCGGCCCTTAAACTCTGTTTCGATCAGTTTGTCCTTATGGGCATCATCCATGGCATACAGGGTTTTGGCTCCCTGGCTAATCCGATAAAGAGGCGGTTGGGCCAGGTAAAGGTGGCCGTCCTGGATAAGTTGCGGCATTTCCTGATAGAAGAAGGTCATGAGGAGGGAGGCGATATGCGCGCCGTCCACGTCCGCATCCGTCATGATGATCACCTTGTCATATCTAAGGTCACCCTGACGGTATTTATCTTGTGTGCCGCAGCCCAGCGCCTGGATAAGGTCCGATAGTTCCTGGTTTGCCTTGATCTTTGAGGAAACGGCAGAAGCGACATTGAGGATCTTGCCGCGTAGCGGAAGGATAGCCTGGGTTTTCCGGTTTCGGCCCTGTTTGGCGGAACCGCCCGCACTATCTCCCTCGACGATGAAAATTTCAGAGTTTTCCCGACCATTCTGGGAGCAGTCGGCCAGTTTGCCTGGAAGACGGAGGCGACTAGTGGCTGTTTTACGGCTGGTTTCTTTCTCCGCCCGGCGGCGCAATCTTTCTTCTGATTTGGCGATAATCCAGGAGAGCAGATTATTCGCCTGATCCGGCGCAGAAGCCAGCCAGTTGTCAAAATGATCCTTGATAGCCAGATCAACGACACGAGAGGCTTCCGGCGTTGCGAGCTTTTCTTTGGTTTGTCCCTGGAATTGTGGTTCCGGGATAAAGACGGAAAGAACGGCAGACGCCCCACCCAGAATATCATCGGCGGTAATCTGTGCGGCTTTTTTGTTGTTGATCAGCTCCCCGTATGCCTTCAAGCCCCGGACAAGAGCGGTGCGGAAGCCGGTTTCATGAGTGCCGCCCTCCGGCGTTGGAACCGTATTACAATAGGAATTCAGGAAGGAGACATTATCGGCGGGCCATGCAATAGCCCATTCTACCCGGCCGCGGTCGCCTTCAATTTCAACACGACCGGAAAAGGGTTCTGGCGTAACTGTCTGCCGCCCATCAACAGTTGCCGCCAGGAAGTCAGACAGGCCTCCCGGAAAATGCAAGGTCGCTTCTGCAGGCGTTTCGTCCTTAATCAGTTCCGGTGCAGCCTTCCAGCGAATTTCGACGCCTCGGAACAGATATGCCTTGGAGCGAACCATCTTGTAGAGCTTTGCTGGTCGCAAGGCGGTGCCGGTTTCAAAAATCTCTTCGTCAGGACGAAAGTGGATTGAAGTGCCGCGCCGGTTCGGGGCAGCTCCGATTTTCTCAAGACCGGTCAGCGGAAGGCCGCGGGAATATTCCTGGCGCCAGAGGACTTTGTCTCTTGCGACTTCTACAACGGTTTTGGAAGACAAAGCATTCACAACGGAGACACCCACACCATGCAAGCCACCGGCGGTGTGATAAACCTTGTTGGAGAATTTACCGCCGGAATGAAGGGTCGTCAGAATAACTTCCAGCGCTGATTTGTCTTTATATTTGGGGTGCGGGTCAATCGGAATACCGCGCCCGTTATCCCGGATGGTGAGAGAGCCGTCTGCATGAAGCTCAACATCAATACGACTGGCAAAACCGGCGACGGCTTCGTCCATGGAATTGTCAAGCACTTCGGCCGCCAGATGATGTCTGGCCCGTTCATCTGTTCCGCCGATATACATGCCGGGGCGTTTGCGGACCGGCTCAAGACCTTCCAGGACTTCAATATCCTTGGCGGAATAATCGGATGTTTCTGCTTTGGGCTGTTGGAAAAGATCTGACATCGGGTCTTGTTTATTACTCATGGAAACGGAAATTCGTCAGCATAGAATACTGTTCTCTCCGCGCAAGGAAAGTGTATAATTTGCGTATGCCTCATTTCATCTATACAGGATATTGAAAAATTATGTCTGAGCTCGTCCGCGACCCGATTATCAGAACCGCACCATTGCCCAAGGATTGCAACAATAATGGTGATATCTTTGGTGGTTGGGTTCTGTCCCAGATGGATATTGCCGGGGGCGTTATTGCCTCACGCCGGGCAAAGGGCAGGGTGGTGACGGTTGC
>DIYE01000052.1 GCA_002428885.1 Alphaproteobacteria bacterium UBA6062 | reverse complement strand
CGCCAATTCTGCCAGGCCCCGGAATTAACCGGTTTGTCGAGCTCAGCCTTCTGCCATGTCACACCAAAATCGAGGGAGATTTCCACAGATTTTATGATCCGATCGCCGGACCAGGCATGACCGCGAACATTCACCTTACTGTTGTCTGTGGTCGAGCCGGTAGCCGGTGCGGTAATCAAGGACTTAACCGGCATCCGTTCGATGATGTCAAAGTCTTTCTTTCCGACTTTTTCACCCGGCTCCACAGGACGGTTCGGCACCCGATAGGCTTTGCCGGTCATTTTCGGGCCATCATGAACGATATCCCGCAGATAGATACGGGTCAGCCACTTCTGGGACAAGGAGCCCGGCCAACCCGGAACGACCAGCCGCAACGGTGCACCATTCATCGGATGCAGCGGCTTTCCGTTCTGCTCAAACGCAATCAGGATGTCATCGGTCATTGCCTTTTCAATCGGCATGCCGCGGGAAATCGGCAATTTTCCTTCCTTACCGGAAAGATGCTCATCTGCGCCCACATGAGCTGTATAAATTGCCTCTTTCTTGACACCGACAGCGTTCAAGACATCTTTCAACCTAACGCCGGTCCAGTTTGAGCAGGCGACTGCGCCGTAAGTCCACTGGTTTCCTTTGGCAGGCGGATTAAAGAAGGCCCGACCATTGCCGCCACATTCGATGGTGAGGGCCATGGTCACCACATCAAATTTTGATTTAAGGTCAGCAATGGACAACGTCATCGGCTTGTCAACCAGCCCATCAACGGTGAGCGTCCAGGCCGCCGGATCTACGTCTTCCGGCGGAATGCCGTTATTACGGATAAAGTGACGGGCCGTTGGTGTGATGGCATCATCCAGCAGATGCGGTGGTGTCTCAGCATTGACCGGGCGGTCGTTGAGAAGGGTCAGTCCATCCTTCCCGGCCAGCGGGCCGTTTTCATCGGCAAAAGCAACCGGGATCATGCCGGACGGAAAGTTCCGGTGAAACGGCATGGCTGTTCCAAGCAAAGCGCCCATGGTGGCAAGACCGGCGCCCTTTAGAAAACCCCGACGGTTTTTATGGGCGACCCGTCCGAGAAATGCTTTATCGGCTTCAACCGGGTCCTGTTCGTAAAAGTCAATGATATCCGGGCGGAGATCGCCCTTCTTTGTCTGACGGTTCATCTGATATTCCCTCCTCTGGTCAAAAAAAGATCATTATTCTCTTTCTTCATTCCGTAATAACGGATGGGAGGCGGAGATTATTCCCGTACAAATCTCAAAATTTAGGGTTGATGTTGTATCGCCCGCTTATACGCCATGTAATAGAGATAGATATTCAGCACATAGTCGACATTTTCCCGACCGATATCCTCTGCTGCCAGATATTCCACATTCAGGAACCATTTATTGGGATCCAGGCCCCGTTCCGCTGCCTGCTTTCTAAGCCGGTTAATCCTGGCCGGCCCCGCATTATAAGAGGCCAGGGCCAGAAGATGTCGATTAAACGGATCGATGGTTTCATCAGACATATACCGGTCCATGATAAAGCGCATATATTTGGACCCGGCGGCGATATTGTTCTCCACTGTACTGATATCCGGAATACCCACATTGGGGTCCGCTGCGGTGGTCGGCAGCAGCTGCATGATACCAATGGCACCTGCCGGGCTGACGGCAGACTGGTCGAGACCGGATTCCTGATAACCTTGCGCCAGAAGAAGCAGCCAGTCCAAATCATGGATCTCGCCTGATCCCTGAAACAGACCAGATGTCTCATGGGCCTTGGCCATCTCATTCGGGGACACTGCATCCCGAATCTGTTTGGTGGATTTAAGATATTTGTTGATCATCACATTGCCGAGCAATGTTCCCTGACGGGCATCAGTGACAAAGCCGTTAATCAGATTTTCAAGAACGGGATTGTTCTTTCTGAGCGCCCAGCCGATTTGCGCATCATCGCGCAGGACAGCCTTCGGATGCAGCATCAGGTTTTTATAAAGCTTTGCCCATAATTCCGCTTTGTGACGATCCACGATGATGGCTTTTTCAAGACCTGCATCCAGCAACCCCATCAGATCTTCATCCTCCAGGTTTTCGTGAGCAAGCTCGATCTTAACAGGCGACTTTCCTTTCTGCTCAAGCATTTGGTTGAGCTTTTGAAGGCTTGCATAATAACTGCTGGATTTTCTTACTTTCACCAGCTTCGCGGATAAATCCTCGACACTCTCAAGAGGTTTTTCCCCTTTTGCCGTGACAACAATCTCCTGCACATCCCGCTGTAAAGCGTCACTGAAAACAACCTCTTTTTCCCGGCTTCGGGTAATGGTCAGATTACCGGCGGCGATGTCACCCCGCCCCTCCAGCAGTCCGGAAAACAGCCGGTCTCGCGGGGTTGGAATGACGGCGATACGCACACGCAGGGCTTCGTCTTTCTCATCCTGATTAATAAAGTCCTCGAACGCCCTCAACCGATCGTAAGTCAGGCCTTTTGGTTCTGCTTTGTCAAAAAAGAAGAAGGTTTTACTGTAAGGGACCAGCGCCCGGATAACCCGCCTTTTACTGTCCGGATCAAAATCCCCCGTATAGCGAAGGGCCCGGCTTTCCTTGGACGGCAGCAGCAGTTTTGTTTTCTCTGTTGCCTGAACGGGAAAGCAGAGACTGAAAAACACCAGACAAAGCCCATACCCCAGAAATCGCATCATTTCTTTCCCCCTCGCCAAAAGTGCAGGATCATAGAGTTACGCGATGACATAAGAACGTCAATGTAGAAGTTTACAGCTCTAGGGGACGGCCCTAGTAATCCCGACCCGCCCGGCTGCGGTAACGGGGAATGGTCCAGCCATAATGAATACCGCCGGCCCGCAACAAAAAACCGGCAAGAATGCTGATCAGGGCCGTTAAGGTTATGGACAGGCCTGTCATCGTCAGGCCGACATAGGTGCCGGCGGACAGCAAAGCGGCGGTGACATAGACTTCCGGTTTCAGAAGCAGAGGCATTTCGCCGGACGCAATATCCCGGGCGAGCCCTCCAAACGTTGCTGTCATGACACCGAAGGCAACGGCCGCGAGGGGAGACGCCTCCGACCCGGTCGCAATATGCGCCCCCATCACGCCGAAAGCAGAGAGACCGACCGCATCTGCCCATAACAAAGCCACATAGCGTTTCTGGAGCATATGGGCTGTAAAAAACACCAGAACCGCAATCGTCAGGCAAACAATGAGATACCGCTGGTCACTGATCCAGAAGACGGGACGATCCAGCAGCAGATCACGGAGCGTTCCACCGCCAATACCGGTCAGGGAAGCCATGAGGCCAAACCCCACAATATCCATGTCCTTACGGCTGGCCACAAGGCTGCCGGAAGCCGCAAATACAGCAACTCCCAACAGATCCAGCACATTGATCAAATCTGAAATTTCCATCCGGGAACTATGGCATGAAAGAGATCAGGGGAAAATGCTTGAAAGCGTTTTGGAACCCGTTAAAGTAGCTAAAACAGAAAAAAATAATACAAATCTACCATCCAGATCTTAAACCGGGGAAACTGTCATGCGATCCTTTCTGCTCTCAGTACTGTGCCTGTTCCTTTTCTCTCAGAGCGCTTTTGCTCAGGATATCGTCAAGCCGGAAACAGTTGGGCTGTCGTCTGCCAAGCTCGCAGAAATCGATAAGGCTCTCAAGGCAGATATCAGTGCCGGAAAACTAAGCGGCGCGACCATTTCCATAATGAGAAAGGGCAAGCTCGCCTACCATAAAGCCTTTGGAACCCGGGGAAAGGACGGAGCTCCAGGCCCCTTGAAGACAGACGATATCTTCAGGATCTATTCCATGACAAAGCCGATTACATCGGTCGCGATCATGATGCTTGTTGAAGAGGGGAAAATCAGTCTCGACGATCCGGTTTCAAATTATATTCCGGCTTTTGCGGAGACCAAAGTTCTTGCAGCCGGGAAAATGATGCCGGTTAAGAACGCGATGACGGTCCGGGATTTGATGCGTCATACCTCCGGTATTGTCTATGGCTTCTTCGGAGATACACCGACGCGCACAGAATATAAAAAGGTCGATCTCTACGGCATTCAGCAAACCAACAGCGATCTGTCCGGCAAACTCGCAGCACTACCTCTTGAACATCAACCGGGAACCGCCTGGGAATACAGCCATTCGACAGATGTGCTTGGACATATTGTGGAAATCGCCTCTAAACAGTCTCTCGACAGTTTCTTTAAAGAGCGCGTTCTGGAGCCGCTCGGCATGAAAGATACCGCCTTTTTTGTAACCGCAGATAACAAAGATCGAATTGCCGAACCCAAATTCAAAGGCCTGAGCAATCCACTGACTGCACCCAGGCTGCTGTCCGGCGGTGGTGGTCTGGTTTCCACGGCACCGGATTATCTGAAATTCGCGGTCATGATGATGAATGAAGGAAAATATGAAGGCGGCCGCCTTCTCAACTCTGAGACCGTCAAGCAGATGACTACAGATCAGTTGGGTTCCATCCGCCCCGGCAACTACAATCTACTGGGTAGGGAAAACGGCTTTGGTCTTGGCTTTTCTGTTCGTCTGACCGATGAAGGTCGGACGGTCGGCAGTAAAGGCGATTATTGGTGGGGCGGTTATGCCGGCACTTATTTCTGGATTGATCCGGCCAAGGAACTGATTACAGTTTTCATGATGCAGCAGCCGGATCAGCGTGCACCCATGCGCCCTCGCATCAGAGGCTGGGTGTATGACGCTCTGATGGACAGATGAAATAACAAATCCGATACCGGGGAGGCGATCCGTTTCCCCATTACCCGACAGTCGTTTATGATTTTACGCCGGAGCTTCTGAAAGCCAAAGAACGGCTCAATAACCAGCTTTGCAATGCTGATAGATCAGGAACCAATCTGCCCGGCCGGGATTGTGGCCGATAAGGCAGGTTGGAATAGCCCCCGACCGGTGTGTGAGAGTCCGGCCTGCCACCGGTTGCCGCTGCTATCGGCAATGCCATTTTCAAGGCGCCCGGCCAGCGGATCACCAGCCTTCCGTTCAGTGAAAACGGTGTTTCTTTCGTTTGATATAAAAAGCGTGGCTAATGTCGCAGCGCCTTTTATCCATTTACAGGCTGCACTTTCATTCCTAATCTTGACTATCGCTAGACACCGGGACAGGATTGAACCATCGAAGATAAACCTAACAATTACTGGCCAAAGAACCGCCCGCCCTCGGAGCCGATCGCCTTTGCCCGGCCGGAAGATCACGAAGCCGGTATCGAAACCTCAGCGGAATTCGAGCCTTTCTCCCAGCGCAATGATATGTTTATGCGGGCCTGGTGGGATGACAGTGTACGATCGCGTCATACAGAAGGGTTCTTCGAGAGCTACCGGATGGATGCTACCCCGAGAAAGGGAGAGGGTTTCAACCAGCGGGACTTTGCGCTTCGAAATGCCTCCTGGACGGTTGCCGATGAATATGCGGACCGACAGGTGGATCAGGGTATCCGCGAAGGCTTTTCAGCACCCCTTAAACCCCGGATGCCGAAATTTTCAGTCGCCGCGGATATTGAAAGCCCGGAACAGGCCAGTATCGACATAAAAAAAATTGCCAAACTCTTTGGCGCGGATCTGGTGGGGATCACCTCCTATGATCCCAGATGGCTTTATTCCGATGCCGTGGATGTCCGGGATATGTCAGCCATTCCTAATGATCTGCCCAATGGTATTACCCATGTGATTGTCCTTGGCCACGGGATGGATCATGATCTGGTCCAGACATATCCGTCCGCCCTTGCCGGATCTGCCGTCGGGGCCGGTTATTCAAAAGAAGCC
>DIYE01000162.1:32918-33528 GCA_002428885.1 Alphaproteobacteria bacterium UBA6062 | reverse complement strand
TATAGGCATGTTCCACGAAACGGGTCTGGAAATCACCGGAGGCGACAGCCGCCGCTTGCTCCAGTCCTTCATGGATATTGCCTTTAGAGACATGTCCGTCAATCAGGACATTGCCCGGCTTATCATCATGAAGCTGACGGGAAGCCGCTGATCTGGCCGCTGGTATCCCGGTAACGGCTTCCAGCGGCGTGAATGTAACGGGCAGGTCATCAAAGGAAATACCGGTAACGGCTTCCCTGTTACCAACAACAGCAATGACCGCATCGCCGCGATAACGGACAATCCCGTCTGACAGAACCGGTTGATCCTTGCCGACCGGATAGATGCCGAAGCGGTTAAAGGGGATATCCTTATGGGTCAGAATATCATGCAGCCCTTCCCGGCTTTCGATTACGGTTGAGAAATCCCCAAGCGTCACGGAAGCGGACGCATGAGGGGAGCGCAGGATACGGACCCAGAGAGCGTCGTCGGGAATACTGTCCGCCCCGTATTTCTCGGTCCCATCCAGCTTGGGTTCGGCATCCAGTTTGGCGATAGAGGCACCAACGGCCTCCCCGGTTCCGGGAGTAATCGGCGTATCGCTGCCCGCCGCGTCCAGTACCGCATCAAC
>DIYE01000162.1:0-32903 GCA_002428885.1 Alphaproteobacteria bacterium UBA6062 | reverse complement strand
GCCGCCTCCTTGGCTGCATTCATCTCGGCCGCGGCGGCCTGGATGGATTTGACGATGTTCTGATAGCCGGTGCAGCGACACAGCACACCACCCAGAGCATCCTCGACCTGCGCCCGGCTGGGAGTGTGATTAACATCCAGCAGGCTGGTTGCGGCCATCAACATACCGGGCGAACAGATTCCGCACTGGGCCGCGCCGTGCCGACTGAAAGCCTGCTGCAAACCGCCAAGACTGTCCTTATCGGCAAGCCCCTCGACCGTTGTAATCTGGGTTCCGTCGGCCTGGGCAACCGGTGTCAGGCAGGAACAGATCTGCCGGCCATCCAGGGTTACTGTGCAGGCACCGCAATCCCCGGCATTACAGCCTACCTTGGTGCCGGTCAGCTTCAAATCTTCCCTGAGCACTTCTGACAGTCGTTTAACCGGTGAAACATCAACGGCGTGTTTTTGGCCGTTGACGGTGAGTTGGATCACTTTGCTCATGATGTCTCTCCCAACTCAGCAACCAGACGACGGACAAGGGTTTTTGCAGCCTCCAGCCGGTATTCCGCTGATGCCCGAACATCATTAATAGGAGAAAGATCAGTAAAATGCTGATCACTCACAAGATCCGCCAGCATAGCAGTTGGAGCCTGTCCAACCAGAAGCTCCTCCAGCGCCGGTAGACGCCTCGCCACTTCGGAACAGGCGCCGACGACAATCCGGCAATCTGCGATATTCCCCACGCCATCCAGAGAAATGGTTCCAGCCACCATAACCAGCGAAATCACCAGATAGCGACGGGACCCAAGTTTCAGGAATACACTTTTGGAAGAACTCCCAGCAGGTGTAGGAATATGGACGGCGGCCAGAATTTCGGAAGGTTCAAGGGCTGTCCGGCGATTACCGAGAACAAATTCTTCGAGGGGCAGCATGCGGCTTCCCGCGGCACCGGCGATTTCAACATGCGCGCCAAGGCTCATCAGAGCCGGCACGCCATCGGCGGCCGGTGAGGCGTTACACAGATTCCCACCAATGGTTCCGGAATTCTGGATCTGCCGCCCTCCTACTTCAAGGGCAGCCGCTTTCAACCCATCAAAGAGCGGCGGAAAATCCCCTTCGGCAATTTCCGACCATTTCGTCGCGGCACCGATCTTCCAACCGGCCTCGCTCCTCTCTATACCTTTTAGCTCGTCCACTGCGGTGATATCTAGGATACTCTCATCCAGCAGTTTCCCGACCCTTGCTGGATAATAATCCGTCCCGCCAGCAAGTACCGTCAAAGGACTTCCGGCAAGTATGTTTTGCAGCTCAGACAAGGTCGTCGGCCGAAAATAGTCTCCCATATGTCCCGGACCTCATTTTTATATGTACACAAACAATATTGAGAAATTAAAGGCCCCTGTCAAGCGGAACCCGCCTCAATCATAAAAAGTTGCTTCCCATCTTTTACCCCCCATAATAAAACCGCAATATTGAGCTTATAAAGAAAGGACTCCGGGCGCTAGTCCTGAGGGGTCCAGACGGGGGCAAGGTGGCAGAGATAAAATTGGAGGCGAGCTGGCTCGAAGTCCTGGCGCAGGAATTTGAAAAAGACTACATGAAACACCTGCGGGCGTTTCTGATAGCCGAGAAAAAAGCCGGGAAAACCATCTTTCCGGAAGGCAAAAACATGTTTGCCGCCTTCGATCATACACCTTTCACAGAGGTCAAAGTCGTGATCCTCGGGCAGGATCCCTATCATGGTCCCAATCAGGCCCATGGTCTGAGCTTTTCAGTCCGTAAAGGTGTGAGAATCCCGCCTTCCCTTCAAAATATGTATAAGGAAATCAACCGCGATCTCGGCCTTCCGATTCCCGGACATGGATTTCTGGAGAGCTGGGCGGATCAGGGTGTGCTTCTGCTGAACAGTGTTCTGTCTGTCGAGCAAGCCCAGGCCGCTTCCCATCAGGGTCGCGGATGGGAGCAGTTTACGGATGCCGCGGTCTCAGCCCTGAACAAAGGTCGAGATCATCTGGTTTTCCTCCTATGGGGAAGTTATGCCCAGAAGAAAGGCAATGTGATTGACCGGTCACGCCATCTGGTGCTGACCAGCCCGCACCCTTCCCCTTTATCTGCCCATCGCGGCTTTCTCGGCAATGGTCATTTTTCCAAGGCCAACGACTACCTATCGCAAACCAACCAAACACCCATCGACTGGTCTGTTCCAAATTGACCCGTGCTTACCAACAGGAGAGCCAGGATGACATCCGCTTTTTTTGACACCATGCCACGGGTCATCGGACACCGGGGAGCCAAAGGCCTCGCCCCGGAAAACACCCTGTCTTCTTTTCGCAAAGCGGCGGAAGTCGGAACCAAATCCGTTGAAATTGATGTCACGGTGACCCGGGATAATAAGACTATCATTCACCATGACCTGTCCCTCAACAGATGCACCAGTGGCAGCGGTCCTCTCCTTCTGCAGGATCTGGCGACACTTAGGGAACTGGATGCCGGTAGCTGGTTTGGCAATGACTGGGCAGGCGAAAAACTCCCGACCCTATCGGAAGCTCTAACCTGTATTCACGAGCTCGATATGAGCCTCAATCTGGAGATCAAGCCGGTCGACGGCTGGCAGGTCCCGACCGCCCAGCGTGTCGGACAGCAATTGCAGGAAGAACTGCCGACCGGTCTTCCCCTTCTGATCTCATCCTTCAACGAGGAATGCCTGACAGAAGTTCACACATATGTCCCGGATATTCCGCTTGGTTATCTGACCGACGCCATTCCGCCGGACTGGCAAGCACGCCTTGAAAAAACCGGCTCTGCCAGCCTGCATGTTTATGATCCTTTTGTAACCAAGGATGCCATCCGCTCGGTTCAGGAAGCGGGATATAAATTCCTAGTTTATACCGTCAATGAAACGGATCGTGCGCGCCAATTACTAGACTGGGGCGTGGATGCTGTGATCACGGATTTCCCGAACCGCCTGCTGCCCCTGACGTGATCTTTTAAGGAGCCGAAGAACGGTCCGGTAACCTGGCATACATAACCTTGCCGTCATCCTTCTGATCGATGGTAGGGACGTAAACTTTTACCGTATCGGTGTCACTTCGCCCCTGCCCTGCGGTAAACAGGAACAGGCTGAAACGCGCGTAATCTGCCTTGCCGGCCTCGTAATGCTCCACTGTCATCTTGACAATATGACGGTCACCGGCTTCAACGGAAATGGGACGGTCCATTTCGGCTGAGAACTTCATTTCCGAATTTTCGTCACTCTCCCGCGCACTCATATTGGCGGAAAAACGGCCGCCTCGTTTAAAGGACAGCTCTGCATAAACGGTATCTGGCGCTTCTGCCTCCGGAAGGTACCACCACTTTTCCAGGACCACATCATCATAGAGTGCTACACGAGCCTCCATTTTTTCCTGATGGGCTTCTTTGGTCCGCATGCTGTGATAACTCTCAATGGCATATAAACCAAGCCCAATGGACAGTATTGATATCACCGCTGATACGACATGCAGGGAAGCCAGGCTGCCTGGCCTGAACAGCCAGAGACCAGCGGAACTAAATATGATCTGTCCCACAAGAAACGCCAGATAGAACAGAACAAACAAGCCGCTGAGATCGAGAAAGCTCCCGCCCCTTTGGGGTTTCAGCAGCCAGTTATCCACGAGATAAACCGGGACCACCAGCAGGATAAAAACGGCTAGTATGTAAAAGTGAGTGCGCCACATTTTCTATTCTCCGGCCTGAAACAGGCCAAGATATATGACGCCGATACCGAAAATCGGAAACAGGATAGCGCCAAGAAACCAGACCCAGTTTCGCCAGGGGGACAGCAATTCTGATCGCGCGAGGGATGGCTCATCCGGGCTATAAAACAGCATTACTTTCTCGCCGACCTTTAGATCCTTGGACAAAGCGACAGCTTCTTCCCGGCCTCCGGCTCTTATCTGGTCAACCTTGTCATAGCTCTGCTCTCCCACCTCATATCGATAAGTGCGATCGCAGGTATAGCTCGTATAGGTGTGAGAACGGTTTTCATCATCCCGGCGGACATGCTTGACCACCTCGCTTTTCAAATACACCGCTTCCACGGTCGGCCAGTTCCGGCTTTCCAGATCGGTCACAACGCTCTTGATGCCCATATAGGCCAGAAACGCGCCGATCAGGACAAAGGCGCCGCCAAAGCCGAGGGTTACCAGTGTCCCCGTATTCATAAAATCGATATCACTCATGGTTTTAAAGATCCTGGGAAAAGAAGCTGTTGATCTGATAAAGAATGCCGGCACCAAACAGATTGGCAAAGATCAGGGCGGCGATAACACCGACGACATCGACAATATTCCCTCTCTCATCCCGCACCTGATCAGGCTGCTTTGGATTGACATAGACAAGGGACGGATCTCCCAACTGAACGGCGGCCGCCTCTTCTTCCGAATAAACGGTTTTGACCAGTTCCCTCTCAAAAATCTGGCCGGCAGTTTTATACCGGTATGTCAGATAAAGATCATAGCTGACGGATGTGGCACCGACACCGCGCCCTTCGGATTCAATGACCTTCTGGCGCTCAATATTCTCGATACGTGCCTCAGTTTCGATCCAGTGTTGGCTATCAGAGTAATCCAGCCAGGTTTTCACTGTCTTGAAAATAAGAAAACCGTTAGCGCCGATCAGCAACAGAAGGACGATGATAAAAACAGGGTTCATTTCTTTTCCCGCAAACAAGATACACCTCAAAAAAGGTCTCAACCTGTTCACTTAGTCGACTCATCTGAAAGAAGGTTCAAATCAAACAGTCTTTTTATCCGGTTTCCTCAGAAATGGTGGGGCAAGTCATCTCCGCATGGGGACCTTTACTTGTTAGGAAGCTTTTCAGTCCTGCTGCCAAGTATGTGGAATTTATGGCCCTCTCTTTTCAACCTCAAGATCATAACGTCATGCCCCGGACACACCAGTCGGGCAACTGACGTCGCCTCACCCGTACCATCAGGATAGTCCAGATCCCCGTCCTGAACAGCGATATCACACCGATCCAGCCCTTCTTTTCTGTGCTGCAACTTTTCCTTCGTGGAAGGATCCATTTGGACAAAGTAGCTACTCTCATTTTTCGAGATAGCATCATATATAGCCACATTTACGAGATCGCCAGCGAAGGCATGACCGCCACTTAGGCAGGCGAACAGTATCGGGTAAAACTTCCAATCTCTCATCAAAAACTCCTGCAAGGCACCCAAAGGAACAAGTGTGCCGCCAGATAAAATCCAACATAAAGCGGTATTTTCTTAGTCGAATGATTGAGAAGAAAAGTTCATGTAAAATAATGCTACCCAAAAGCCTGGGAAATGATGGCAAATGCCTTGTCTCTCTGGATACGTTTCTTTCCTTTACCCAGCATCATCACCGGGGAGATGCTGCTCACCAGAAAACCCATCTCTTTCACATCTTCCAGAAATGCCGTTTGATGAGATAGGATATCAAGACGCAGATCTTCTTCCCGACCATAACCCAGCATCTGAATAAGGGCCCTGGCCTGCTCTGCTTCCTCCGCAATCACCGGTCCGATAACCGTATTAGTCTTACGAGGATAGGCCAGCGCATAACCGCAGAGTTGATCATCACCCTCGCGGTGAAGCGATACGGATGTGTATCCTGCCTGTAACATCGCCGTTAAAACCTGTCCCCGATCCGCTTTACAGGCTTTTTGATCGAATTCCAGAATATCTTCCAGATTGGATGCCGTCACTGGCTTGAAACGATAGCCCGGCATATCCGGTGGCGAAAGGGGTTCCGAGCCTGTCGGACGAACGAGCTTCGTACAGTCACCGATGATCCGATATCCTCTCCCCCGATACACAGGTTCGCCAAAAGGTGTAGAGACCAGCATGATCGGCGAGAGGTGAAGATCCACGCATTTTTCAGCGGCATCAATCACACGGGTCGCCAGCCCCTGCCCCCGATACTTTTCCCGAACAATGATATTGCCAAGGATGGATAACCTGTTTCTGTAGCGAAAAATAGCTGACGTCGCAGCGATCTCGCCATTATCATCATAAAGCGCAAAATTCTGGCCCACAGCCAATGCGATCTGCCAGTTGGACCGGGTAAACCCCCATCCGACTTCATCGGTCAACTGAACCAGATTTTCAACATCCTGACTGGGAATGGATCTCAAGTGAAAATCCGATGCGGTCATGCCAGTCCCCTATAAGCTGCTTGCCGGTCCGAAGTTTTTCTTGGATTTGTCTTTCTTCTTGGCTTTCTTGGCCGCCTTCACTCTCTTTTCATGCTCCTGCACAATCGGATAGGCAACCGCCGAGATGAGGGAATTGATCCGCCTTAGGTCACTTAACAATCCAAGATGCATGGCGCTGGAAATTTCATCCATATTACCATCTGCGCGCAGCCGTTCCAGATGAGCTGCAACGGCATTCTGCTCCGTATCCCGAAGGGATTGTTTTTCGCGGATCAGGATTGAGGCCTGCGCCTCCTCCCGGGTCAGGAAGACACTGAATGACAGCTTGAGATTAGCCAGCGCCATTTCGAAAAGACGCGTATGATCCTCCACATCCTTGACGGAAAAAGAAACCTGGGTATTGGCACTCTTTTCGACCAGTTCCGCCATGTTAAGGACGACGATATTGCCCACATGTTCCAGATTGGTCGTGAAGGTCATAATCTCCGTGCAACGCTTTTCGTCTTCTTCTTCCAGCATTTCACGACCAAGTTCCGTTAGATATCCCTTGATGCCGGCATTAAACTCGTGGATCACCTCATCCGAATCCCGCACTTCTCCCAGCAGAACACTGTCATTCTTTGCGAACGCCACCTGAAGATCCCGAAACATCTTTTCCAGTATATCACCCATTCGAAGGGTATCACGAACAGCATTCGCCAGCGCCAGCTGCGGACTTTCAAGAGCCGCGCGATCCAGGTGGATCGGCCTGAGGGCCGCTGCATCACCATTGGTTTTCTCCGGCAACAGCTTTTCTGTCAGGCGTCCCAGCGGACCGGTCAGGAGGATAAAGAACAGGGCTAACCCTATGTTAAAAGCTGTATGGAAATTGACCACCTGACGGGCGGGTTCCATACCAAGTTTTGCAAATTCAGGCTCAATCAGACCAAGGAATGGCAACAAAACCACCACTCCCGTCAACCGACACAGGAAATTTCCAAGCGGCGGCCGCCTTGATGCTACATCTGCGTTCAGGGTTGCAAGGATCGGCGGTAATGCACCACCAAGGTTAGCCCCTAGTACCATGGCCAGGGCCACATCCTGTGGGATGCCGCCTGTGGAAACCAGGGTAAGAATAAACAGGACAGTTGCCAGGCTGGAATGAGCGACAAAGGTAATCAGCGCGCCGATGACAACGGTCAGCACCGGCTCACCGGACAAGGAGCTGAAGACATATTGAGCGACTTCGGACTCCCGGATGGGGCCGGATGCCAATACCAGTAACTTAAGGGCTGTCAGCATCATGCCAAGCCCCAGGAATATCCTGCCGAGATTTTTAGCCCGTGTTGTCTTAGCCGTGGAATGCCGGACAAAACCGACAAAGAGCATAACCGGTGCCAGCCAGGACAGATCAAAACTCAGGATCTGGGCGACCAGTGTCGTTCCCACATCCGCACCCAGCATAACGGCAATCCCAGCCGAAGCAGCAACCAGCCCGCGCCCTGCAAAAGAGGCCGTCAGCAAAGCAGTTGCCGTACTGCTTTGAAGCAACATGGTAACACTGAGTCCGCCCAGGAAAGACTTGAACCTGTTCTGCAGACTGAAATTCAGGATCTTGCCAAGCTCCCGTCCAAACGCCCGGGTTACGCCTGTATTGACCATTCTCAGGCCCCACAGAAGTAAAGATACACCTCCCAGCAGGCTGATCAGTACCGTCGTTGCATCCAATGCTTTTTATTTCACTCCATCTGGCGGGGCGAAGGTCTTAACACCCATCGCGTCACAGCTTTCCTTCACCGCCTGGACAACACCTTCCATGACATTAGCATCCAGTAGTCCGATACAACCAACCCTGAAGCTGTCTGCTTCGGTCAGTTTACCGGGATAGATGATAAACCCTCTGGATTTGATCTCGTTATAGAAGCGGCCAAATTCAAAATTGGGGTCAGCCGGACTGAAGAAGGTCGTGATAATAGGGGATAACCACTTGTCTTCCAAGAGGGTTTCAAATCCAAGCTCCCGCATGCCGGAAACCAGGATATCCCGGTTGTTGGCATAGCGGGCCAGACGCCCCGCCACACCGCCTTCCGCTTCATGCAGATGCAGGGCTTCAAGAAACGCGACAACCGTGTGGGTCGGCGGCGTAAAACGCCACTGCCCTGTCTTGTTCATATAAACCCACTGGTCATGAACATCGAGACTTAAGGAATGGCTGTTGCCTTTGGCGGCTTCCAGCGCAGTTTTACGGGCCAGGATAAAGCCGAATCCCGGCACCCCTTCAATGCATTTATTAGCGGAAGACACCATAACCTCAAACGGGATCTCGGAAACTTCCAGGGGCACAGCACCAAAAGCACTCATGCTGTCAACAATCAGCTTGCGACCGTGACGGGCAACCACATCGGAAATATCCTTCAACGGATTAAGGATGCCGGAGCTGGTTTCGCAATGCACGACAACCACATGGGTTACATCCGGATTCTCAAGCAGTAACGCCTCAACCTCTTCAGGCATCGGCGGCAAGTAATCACCCTTGTCCAGTGTAATATAATCCCGGCCGATATAATCGAGGGTCTTGGCGGAACGCTGTCCGTAAGCGCCGTTCATCAGGATAAGCGCTTTACCCTCTTTTGGGATAAAAGAGGCAAGCGCCGCTTCGACAGAAAAGGTTCCACTGCCCTGCATCAGGACACAGTCATACTCACCTTCGCCCTTACAGAGGGAGACAAGGCGTTCGCGGATTTCCTGGGTAACCGCTTTAAAATCCTCATCCCACGATCCCCAATCCTTCAGCATCACCGCTTTGGTGGAGACCGCTGTCGTCAGAGGTCCCGGGGTTAACAGGTAAGGCTCTTCTCCAACAGGGTAGACACCCTGACTGGTCTCAACTTCCGTTATCGAAACAGCGTGGCGGGTCACTTTCCATCTCCTTTATCGACGAAATAATGCGCTCAGGCCTTCATATGACGCCCAGCTCATCGATAAGTCAAATTGCTATATTTAATCCAATATATAACTTCAAATTATTCAAAAGAGAGGCCCTCAGGAGACCTCCCGAATAGCTTCCTCAAGGACATCAAGGGCAAAATCCATCTGTTGTCGCGTTGTGATGAGAGGGGGCGTCAAAGTCAGCACATTGCCCATAGTCGTCTTAAAGCTGAGTCCGGCATCGAAGGCACGATAGAGGATTTCTTCGGCAGCATCATTCGCACCTTTCTTACTGCCCCGGTCTTCCACCAGATCAATCCCAAGCAAGAACCCTCGTCCCCGAACATCGCCGATCAGATCATACTTTAATTTCATATGTTGCATACGCTCAAGCGCATAAGCACCTATCTTAGCAGCATTTTCCACGAGCCCCTCTTCCTCGATAATCTCGATCGTCGTCAGGGCCGCCCGGGTCGTTACCGGATTTTTCTCATGGGTATAGTGGCCAATGGCATAATCACCCAGAACATCAAGCTCCGGATGGCACAGGGTTGCCGCAATCGGCAGGATACCACCACCCAACGCCTTGCCCATCACCAGAATGTCCGGGACAACGTCATCATGATCACAGGCAAACATCCGGCCTGTCTTGCCAAGCCCGGTCGGGATCTCGTCAAAGATCAGGAGGGCTCCAGCCTCATTGCAGGCCTCCCTCACCGCTTTCCAGAAACCGGGCGGCGGATTATAGGGGACCGCCCGCGCCGGCTCAGCAATCACAGCAGCAACATTACCTTCCTTCTCAAGGACGTATCGCACCATATTGGCACAGGTTGTCTTACAAAGAGAAAGATCAGGCTGTCCCTGCTCATCTACCTCATACCCATAGGGGCAACGATAACAGGCAAAAGGTGCGACATGTTCGGTTCCCGGCAATAACGGTCCGATGGCCTGACCGCGAAACAGTTGTTCCCCGCCGATACTCGAGGCACCGAAGCCGGCACCGTGAAAAGCGTCCCAGAAAGACACGGTTTTGAAGCGGCCTGTCTTCGCCCGTGCTACTTTTAGAGCCATTTCAACGGCATCGGATCCTCCGGTTGCAAAGAGAACTTTGCCAAGATCACCCGGAGAGATATCCTTTAGTTTCTCTGCCAGTTCCACTGCCGGATCGCAGGTAAAGCGGCGCGGCGCAAAAGGTAGTTCATGCATCTGCTGCGTGATGGCCTCTTTCAGACGCGGATGGCCGTAACCAATATGGTGAACATTATTCCCGTGGAAATCGAGCAGCTTACGGCCCTGCCCATCAATGATATAAGCCCCTTCCGCCGCCCGAATGGTATTCAGACAAGGCGTCGAAACAGATTGATGCAGGAAGACACGCTCATCCCGAGCCAGCAGACTTCGCGACGCAGCATCAATATTCCGGGCAGCCCAGGCTTTTCTGCGAGCTGAAAAATTGACATCCCCTTCGGACTGATGCGGTTTGGTCCCACCCTGTTCCAGATGTACGACCTTCTCGGCCATTTATCTCTTCCTCCAGGCCTGGGTTTTACGTGCCATCCCCCGTGTCAGAAGAGCATGTAGCACGCGCACACCGGCCGATGTCGCAACAATCACCATACACATAGCGGCTGCCGGAGCCACATCACCGGCATCATCCATATTCAATGCCGCGATGGAGGCCAGGCTAGTATCCGTAGAATACAGGAAGATGACAGCCGATACCGTCGTCATGGCATTGACGAACAGATAAATGGAAATATCCAGAATGGCCGGCATACAGACCGGAACCGTTACCTTCAGGAACGTCCTGAAAAACGGCACTTTCAAGGATGCCGAGACGGTTTCAAATTCCGGGTCCATTTGCTTCAATGCGGTCATCGCTGTCAGGTGGCTCACCGTATAAAAGTGAGCGATCGTCACGATCACCAGGATCGGCATGGTGCCATAGATAATGCCCAGCGGATTATCCGGATGATTGAAGAAGAAGATATAGGCAAGCCCCAGCACCATTCCCGGTACCGCCATCGGGATCATGCAAAGGAACTGGATAATTCCCCGCATGAATTTAAAACCCTTGGCTTTCTCAACCATATAGGCGCCGGTAAAGATAATGACGGTGCCGAAGATGGCTGTATAAGCCGCCATTTTCAGGGAATTATAGAAAGACGACCAACCGCCGCCATCCATGACGTCAAAGTCATAGTTATTCAGGGATAACTCCAGATTGTAAGGCCAGAAGGTCACGAAAGACGCATATCCGGCCATTCCGATAATGCCGATAATCGCCAGTCCGATAACACAACAATAGACAAAGAAAATCTTATCCAGAAGCGCGTGGGGTTTTGGTTCATACGGAACCGCCCGCGCGGTCAGCATCGCAACCTGTTTCCGCTGCACAAACCGATCAACGGCAAAAGCCAGAATAGCCGGGATCAGAAGAACAACACTAACCACAGCGCCCATTTCGAAATTCTGCTGACCGATAACCTGCTTATAGATATCCGTTGCCAGCACGTTATACTGGCCGCCGATAACCTTCGGGATACCAAAATCCGTAATCACCAGGGTGAAAACCACAAAGATCGCGCTGATCAGACCATATTTAATACCCGGCAATGTCACAGTAAAAAAGGTTCGGATCCGACTGGTTCGCAAGACGACGGTCGCTTCATACAAACGTGCGTCCGCAATTGAAAATGCCGCGATCAGGATCATCAGCGCATGGGGGAATGTATAAAAAACTTCCCCCATCACAATACCGATTGGACCGTAAATACTATAGTCGCCAATCCAGTCTTTCAGAACGCCCTGCCGTCCAAACAGATAGACGAAGGAAATACCGGGAAGCAAGGACGGCGCCAATAGAGGCAGTAGTGCTATGCCCTTGAACACTCCTTTAAAGGGGATCATGGATCGGGACAGAATGAAAGCAAAAACCGACGCCAGGCTGATCGTGATAATCGTCGAGACGATGGCAATAAAAAAGCTGTTATTGATGGAATGGAACAGGGCCGGCGTCGAAAAATACTCGATATAATTTGCCAGGCCGACAAAAGCACCATCCTTGTTTTGCGCACTCTTCGACAGCATCGAATAAAGCGGCAAAAGCAGCGTCACCACAAGCCACAGGCCAATACCCAGAATAAAAGCTCGCATGACCCAGTCATCGCGGCTCAGCTTTGGCTTGATAGCTGATGCAGTCGCTCTTGTCTGCAAGGTTTGATCAGTCATCGGCCTTACCCTTGCGAGAAAATATGAATACGGTTTTCAGGAAGCGCTACACGGATCGTACCGCCTTCCTCAATCCCCTTGTCTCTTACCAGGTTGATGGAGAAATCCGCAGCGATCTGGCTTTCTCCGTCCCCATAGTTCAGGGAGGCGCGGCAGAAAGATCCCAGGAATTCAAGCTCCTTAACAGTTGCCTCGAAAGAATTATCGGTGGCCTGATCCACATTACGAACCGCGATATCCTCCGGCCGAACACAGGCCAGAATGTCTTTTCCGTTGAGCTTCTCTTTTTCCCGATCACTCAAAGACAAGGCATGGCCGCCGAGCAGGACCTGGCCGCCCTCGCCTTTGCTGGCTTTCAGGAAATTCATGGTGCCGACAAATTCCGCCACAAACGGCGTAGCCGGGTGACGATAGATTTCTTCAGGTGTTCCAACCTGTTCGATGACACCGTCTTTCATGACAACGATCCGGTCAGCCATGGTCAAGGCCTCTTCCTGATCGTGTGTCACCATGATGGTAGTTACGCCGAGGCGGCGCTGCAATTCTTTCATTTCATGGCGCAGATGGACACGCACCTTGGCATCGAGGGCCGATAGCGGCTCATCGAGCAACAAAAGGCCAGGCGACATGGCAAGTGCTCTTGCGAGCGCAACACGCTGCTGCTGACCGCCGGAAAGTTGCGCCGGGTATTTATCCCCCTGATCGTTCAACCCGACCAGGGACAAAAGCTCATCCACTCGTTTGCGGATATCCGCTTTGTTACTGCGCATATTGACCAGGCCATAGCCTACATTGTCAGCGACGCTTAAATTCGGGAACAGGGCGTAAGACTGGAAAACAATGCCAAAATCACGTTCCGAGGCCGGCAGATTGGAAATATCCTTTCCGCCCTGAGAAACACTTCCGGCAGACTGAATATCAAGGCCTGCGATAGCTCTCAAAAGAGTGGTTTTACCGCAGCCGGAAGGTCCGAGAAAACAAACGAACTCACCTTCGAATACCTCCAGCGAGATATCTTTAAGAGCTGTAAAGGTACCGAAATTCTTGGTGACGTTTTTGACTTTCAGATACGCTTTGTCGGACGCATCGTTTCCACGGTTATCCATTGTGAACACTCACTTTTCCCTGTTAGCGCCGGAAGGGCGCATACTAACTCACGACACAGATACTCCCGCCCCTTCAAAGAGGCGGGAATATCGGCAGGATATGGTTCAGATTTTATTTAGGATCTGATTTGGAATCGTAGCGCTTCTGCCACTCAGCCAGGATGGCTTTGCGGTTCTTGGCTGCCCAGGCAAAATCATTCTTGATCATAGCCGTCGCGATTTGCGGCGGGAAGTGCTTAACAGGTTTGGCTACACCAGGATAGGCAACAACGGCATAACCTTTGTTATACATTTCGTTGGCTTTCTTGGTGATGGACCAGTCAGCAAGCTTCTTGGCAGCATCGAGGTTTTTAGTGCCTTTGATGATTGCTGTTGCTTCCATATCCCATCCGACACCTTCTGTCGGAACGATAATTTCGAGCGGAGCGCCTTTAGCTTTGGATTTTGCGCCACGGAAAGCAAAGGAAATACCGATCGGAATTTCACCGGCGGCGGCCAACTTACAAGGCTTGGAACCGGAGTGCGTGTAACGGGCGATATTTTCGTGAAGGCCATCCATATATTTCCAGCCGCCTTCTTCACCGAACAGCTGAAGCCAGGAAGACACGTCCAGGAAGCCTGTACCGGAAGAGTTCGGGTTCGGCATGATAACCTGGTTTTTATAGACCGGCTTAGTCAGGTCTTGCCAGGATGTGGGAACCGGAAGGCCGGCTTTTTTGGCTTCAACTGTGTTGTAACAGACAGAAGCAACCCAGGCATCCATGCCTGTCCATTTGGTCGGGTTCGCAGAATCCCGGAATTTCGGATCCAGCTTCTCAACACCTTTCGGAGAATAGGCTTCCAGCATGCCTTCTTCACCCAGCAGCATCAGGCTTGTTGCAGCCAGGCCCCAGACGATATCGGCTTTCGGGTTATTTTTTTCAGCCAGCAGTTTGGCCGTAATGATTCCTGTGGAATCCCGTACCCAGTTAATTTTGATATCCGGATAGTCTTCATTAAATTTGGCTGCGTATTTTTTCAGATCCTCAGCTTCAACAGCTGTATAGACCGTCAGCTCTGCAGCAGAAGCGACAGATGCAACAGCAAGTGTACCTGCTACACCGGCAAGAATTGAGGTGAGAAGACGAGATTTCATGATTAGCTCCGTTCTGTTAGACGCCCAAACTTTCCAGTCAAACCTGCCCGATCCATAAGTTAGGAAGCGAACGGCCTCTGGAGATAAGCTGCACTAATGAAGGCATTTTGTTATGGTTTTATGACAATCATCAATTTGCAACTCTAATTTAATAATTATTCAAAATCCTCCTTTATTTTTTGCAACATACGACATCTTCTGTGCCTATTTCCAATTTTTCGCACAGAATTCTCACATTAACGAGTTTTTATTCAAGAGATTCTCCCATAGGCCGAGCCTTATCCCTTGACCAGAGAATAACCTGTCCCGTAACATAAATATAAGTTTTTTATTTTATTAAACTTATAGGTCTAACTTATGTATCATTCCCAGCTTCGCGCTTTCCATGCTGTCGCCACCCAGGGCGGTTTTTCCAAAGCGGCCGATCATCTGGGACTCACACAACCGGCCCTGTCGGACCAGGTGAAAAAACTGGAGGAACGGTTTGGTGTTCTGCTTTTCCATCGCCATAAAAGGGTTGTACGCCTGACCCATTTGGGAGAACAGTTACTCGAAATCACCAAACGAAAGTTCGAGCTAGAAAAGCAGGCGGTTGACCTTTTATCCGCGCATCAGAAGCTAGAGAAAGGTCATTTGAATATTGCCGCGGACACCCCTCTCCATGTGATTCCATTGATCGGCCAGTTCAAACAGGGTTATGAGGGTATTACTGTTGCCCTGCGCATCGGCAATGCTGAAGAGATCCTCGAAGGTCTTCTCAATTTTTCATTCGATATCGGCATTGTTGCGGATATGCCCGATGATGAGCGGTTTCATGCTGTGACCCTGTGTGAAGATCCACTGGTCGCCTTCGTTTCCAAATCCCATCCCTGGGCCGGGAAAGAGGGAATCACCTTGGAGGAACTGTCCGAAGGCGCTCGTCTGATCTTGCGAGAGCCCGGCTCCAGAACCCGCAATCACGTGGAACAGGAATTCGAGAAAGCTGGACTGGACCTGAATGTTGCCCTTGAAATACAGGGGCGCGAGGCCGCAAAGGAGGCTGTTGCCGCCAATATAGGAGTTGGTATCGTCAGCAAGCCGGAGTTTGGCCACGATTCCCGCCTCGCCTCCATACCACTTGTCGATTGTTCGGCGAGAATGACAGAATCACTTGTCTGCCTGAAAGAAAAACTGGATCTTAGGAGCATCAAGGCCTTCCTTGAAAGCAACCATATCCCTGAAGCAGCCCCTCTGCTCTAATCTAAAAGAGATTATTAGTGACTGTAACCATAACGCTGCTGGTTCTGATCTCAGCAGCTCTCCATCCCCTCTGGAATCTTCTGGTCAAAAAAGACAACGAACCCGAGATTGCTTTTATCACCTTGTCTTTTGGCATTTCTGTCGTCGGTCTGATCCACGGCCTGATAACAGAGGCTCGCTTCTGGCTGACGCCTGCAGAATGGGCCCTGGTCTGCGGCTCTGTCGCCGGGCAGGTGCTGTATAACCTGGCCCTCGCGGCCACTTTGAAACGGGGAGATTTATCAGCCTATTACCCCATCATACGCGCCTCACCGGTTTTTATTGTCGGTTTCAGTTTTGTTGTATTCGGGACCCTGTATGACTGGATCGTCCTGGTGGGTATCGCGCTTGTCCTGGTTGGCGCCATTCTTCTTTTATATCGCCGCGGAACCAATCTTCTGGACGATTGGCAAACCCTAACCCTCGCCATTCTCGCCATGTGCGGTACCGGTATCTATTCCCTGGCAGATTCCCGTCTTATGGAAGACCTGGAACCTCCGGTCCTGTTTTTCTGGGTTCAGCTTATTTGCTGGCCTCTTTTGGTCCTGGTTCATAAAGGGACAGGCAACCAGGTTCCAAAACTTATGGGCATTGCCCATATTTTTGCCAAGCCAGTCCTTCATCTGCAACTGATCGCCTGTGTCTACGGATCCTACATCCTGATCCTGACCGCCTATAATCTCGGTGGTGACGTGGCGTCCGTGACCACTGTCCGCCAAGCCTCCATCCCACTCTCCGTTATTCTCGGCGGTTATTTCCTCAATGAAGGAGCTATTGCGCGGCGACTGGTCGCCTCTGCTATTCTGTCGGCAGGAATTATCATGGTTATCCTTTTTGGATAAAAAGGGCCGCCTAAACAGCGGCGGCCCTTTCTTCAAATCTCTACTAAGATCTAATCCAGATCCCCTTTAACGGCTTTCAGGAAAGTTTCCGTATATTCCTCCGCCGTCAACTGGGTCGGATTACCGCCGGCGGACGGATCTTCCGTCGCCATTTTTCCGACAAGCTCTGCCTTTTCGTCATCAATGCCAATCGCCCCCAGATCATTGGGGATTTTCAGTGTCTGACGCAAATCCAGAACCCAGTTCAGGAAACCGTCAAAGTTCGCCTCTTCCAGTCCCATATAGGCCGCCAACCGGCTCATACGCCCCTCAATCGCCGCCCGGTTACGGACCAGCACATAAGGCATCAGGATAGCGTTCAACAAACCATGATGAGCATCATAGAGAGCACCCAGCGGATGAGCCAGGGCATGCATGCCGCCCAAACCGCGCTGAAAGGCCGTTGCCCCCATGGAGGAAGCCGCCATCATCTGGCTGCGCGCCACCATATCCGAACCGTCTGCAACAGCGGCCGGCAGATATTCCTTCACCAGCCGGATCCCTTCAACAGCAATTCCTTCCGCCATGGGGTGGAAAAACGGAGAACAATAGGCTTCCAGATTGTGGGACAAAGCATCCATACCGGTTGCCGCAGTAATATGCGGCGGCAGTCCGGTAGTCAGGGCCGGGTCAGCGACGACAATGGAGGGCAGCATTTTCGGATGGAAGATAATCTTCTTCACATGATTGCTTTCATCGGTAATCACGGAAGCCCGTCCGACTTCGGAACCGGTGCCCGATGTTGTCGGCACGGCTACAATAGGTGCCACGCCGTCCTCCTTAACCCGGCTCCAATTGTCGCCCACATCTTCAAAATCGAAGAGCGGACGGTCCTGCCCGACCATCAGCGCTACTGCTTTCGCTGCATCCAGGCCGGAGCCACCGCCGAACGCAATAACGCCGTCATGGCCACCTGCTTTATAAGCCGCAACACCGTCGTCCACATTCTTACCCACCGGATTAGGCTTCACATCGCTGAAAATCGCACATTTCAGCCCAGCCTCTTCACAGTTTTTCACCGCATCGGTAACCATGGGCAGAGAGGCCAGTCCTGGATCGGTTACCAGCAGAGGATTGCTCATCCCAAGCTCCTTGCAAGCGGCACCGATTTCCACGGCACGCCCTGCACCAAACCGTACAGCCGTTGGGTAGTTCCAGTTTCCCTGGAGGTTCTCAATAGCGTCAGACATTACTCTTCCTTAAATTTTTGTACGCAGGTGATAGGATTTAGGTCGGGTCAGGCTTTCATAACCAACCGTAGACAGCGTACAGCCCCGTCCTGAATTTTTAACACCAGTCCAGGCAAGAGCCGGGTCAAGATAGTCACAGCGGTTCATGAACCAGGTTCCCGTATTAACCTGATCACCAATGGCGATCGCCGCCGCCTCGTCATTGGTCCAAACGGAAGCCGTCAGCCCGAACTCACTGTCATTCATCAAGTCAATCGCTTCCTCATCAGAAGAGACCTTCATGATACCGACAACAGGACCGAAGCTTTCCTCCGTCATAACGCGCATGCTGTGATCCACATCCACCAGCACCTGAGGTGCCAGATAAGGCGAACCTTCCTTGTCCGCCGCAAAAGAAACAGGGTCGATTAGAGCCTTTGCCCCGGCAGCAACCGCATCCTTGATCTGCCCACGGACAAAATCAGCCGCCTTGGCATTCACACAAGGGCCCAGCGTTGTTTCTTCATCCAGCGGCGATCCCAGTACATAATCATTTACGGTTTTGACGACACCTTCTACAAAGGCGTCATATACACTTTCATGGACATAGATCCGCTCAATCCCGCAGCAGGACTGCCCAGAATTAAACATGGCGCCATCGACCAGATTTTCGGCAGCGAACAGAGGATCCGCATCGGAACGCACATAAGCCGGATCTTTACCGCCAAGTTCGAGACCAACACCGATAAACTGTCCGGTTGCCGCCTGTTCAATGGCTTCACCACCCGGCACGGATCCGGTAAAAGCAACAAAATTAACCCCACCGGACTGGATCAGTTTAGCCGCAAAGGCATGCGTTGCCGTCACGAGCTGGAACAGCCCTTCCGGCAATCCGGCTTCCACAAAAGCGTCCCGCATGGTTTCTCCGCACAGATGAGTCTGAGTAGCATGTTTCAAAATAACCGCATTGCCTGCCATCAGGGCCGGAACAATGGAATTCACAGCCGTCATATACGGGAAATTCCAGGGGGCAATGGTAAAGACGACTCCCAGCGGTTCCCTTTTGATATACCGGGTAAAACCTTCCTTTTCCCCCACTTCAACCGGCTCAAGTGCCTTTTGCGCAGCAGAGATCATATAAGTGGCGCGCTCAACAAATCCGCCGACTTCACCTGCACCATAGCGGACCGGGCGGCCCATCTGCCAGGCCAGCTCCTCTGTGATTGTTTCTTTTTTACTTTCGAAGACCTCAATGCATTTATTGAGGATAGCAGCCCGCTCGGTAACAGTCTTTTTAGCCCATTTTTTCTGAGCGGCCTCAGCCGTTTCAATCAGATCCGGTATCTGAGCCTCGGACATAAAGGCGCGTTCAACATAAAGGCTCCCGTCGACAGGGCTAAAGGTTTTTAAACTATCGGACATCAAATAAATCCTGTTACAGATCTGAGGTGAAAAAGACGGTTCGGACGCCGGACTTCCGGTTCTGCTTTTATCTCCTAACCGCGTGGCTATTTACTCACTTTCGCCCTGTCATCTCAACCGTTTTTCACACAGCATTTCCACAGGGCTGGGAAATGAGGTGAAATTCTTCACAATTCCAACAAAAGAGGAGTCCTTTTTTTGGATTTCCACATTTTATTTTCGAACCCCATCATTTTATGCTACCTGTTTCGTCCGTCCTTTCAATTGAGTCGACATTCCATGATCAAACAATCAAAACGACAACTCGAAATCATGAAGGTCCTGCAGGTTCGCAAATCCTGCAGCGTCATTGAACTCGCTTCCCAGCTTGACGTCTCTGATGAGACCATCAGACGGGATATCCGTCACCTCGCCTCCACTGGCGCCGTTGAAAAAATTCATGGCGGTGTCATGCTGCCACACAGCTCTCTGGAGCCTCCTTTTCTCAGTCGCCTGCAGGAGCAGCGGGATGAAAAGCTAAAAATCGCCAAACTGGCCGCAACGGTCATTCAGGATGGGGAGACGCTTCTGATCGATAATGGCAGCACCTCCTGCTATTTTGCCAAAGAACTGATCTCCCATCGCAACCTGACCGTCGTCACCAACTCAACCGAAGTAGCCCGCGAACTGTGCTCCCGGAACTATAATCGGGTCTTTATGGCAGGCGGGGAGATCCGTTCTGACGACAGCGCCGCCTATGGTCCAACAGCCATCGAATTCGCCAGGCAATTTACGACCCAATGTGCCATCATGTCGATGGGTGCCCTTCATGCCGAACAGGGGTGCCTTGATTTCGATCTGGCGGAGGCTGAGTTCAAACGCGCTGTTCTTCCTCATACGTCCAAACTTATTGTCGTCTCGGACCACACGAAATTTGGAAAACCCGGCGTGGTTAAAGTCTGCGACCTCAGCCGGGTCGACCTCCTGCTGACCGATCAGATGCCACCCGATGAGATCGCCGACCAGATCGGCCCTGACAAAATCATGGTAGCGTCCTGATCTATCCTGCAAGGCGAGGCCGGATTTTAAAGGTCAGCCAGTTCCGGACTTCCTGCCATCTGATATCGGCGTTCAACACATCCTGATCGACCCCCAACTGCCAGGCCAGATCCTTGCGACCGGGTTCGGCGTTCAGGGCTTCCATCTTGTCGATGAATAAATCGGCTTCTTCGAGAGAAGAGAAATTTCCCTGCGCCGTCAGACCTTCCCTGCGCCACCGGCACAGGCTGGCAATTTCATGCAGGTCATATTCCGGATGATACTGCACGGCCCAGAAGCTACCACTCCTCCAAGTAACATCCACCGCCTGGACAGACGTGAAGGAATTGGCTGCCAGCAATACGCCGCCTTCCGGAAGATGGGTAATCTCGTCTTCATGACTGGTAAAGCCGTCAAAAACCGACTTTTTACCGGCATACATGGGATGGCCGCGTCCGGCATCGGTCAGTCCGATTTTCCGGGCAAGTCCAAACTCCCGACCTCTCGGGTTAGGGGCACAGGTGCCGCCTGCTGCCGTAACAGCCATTTGCGCGGCCCAGCAACTGCCGAACATGGGAACACCGGCCTCATAGGCGGCTTGCGCAAAACGGATCTGGCGGGTAACCCGCGGATCCTGGTCATGATGAATGGTCAGGCTGGAGCCCGTCCAGACAATCCCATCATACCCGGCAAGGGCCTCTCCGGCTGGAAGAGAACAATCTTCATCGGCCGGAAAGACAATATCAGCGTGACAGCCCGGTGCACAGGCTTTCAGCATTTTTGCATACAGTTCACCCGCAAGGGTTCCCTGATTTTCAGCAAGCGGTCCCCGATGTTCTTTCGGGTAACCGTCCAGGATCAGAAACCTGGCTCCTTCAAACTCCATCCCTATCCCCTTGAAAGACTATGCGCGCCTTTATACGGGACGCGTATCACCGCCAATGGTTACGCGACGCATCAAACGTTTATACTGAACATAGTCGTTCATGGCATAATGCTGGGTGCAGCGATTGTCCCACATGGCGACAGATTTGTCTTCCCAGCGGAACCGGCAGGCAAATTCCGGCTGCGTTGAAAATTCGTAAAGATATTGAAGGATCGGAGCACTTTCTTTTTCGGTCATTCCCTTGATCCGGATAGAGAACATGGGATTGACGAAAATGCATTTACGACCGGACACTTCATGGGTCCGGATCAGCGGATGTTCCACCTCAGCCGTAACCGCATCCGAATAGGTGTATTTGAGGGAATGCTTGCCTTCATATTTTTCGGCTGTTGTCCGCGGATCAAACGCTACCTTGGCGGAATGAACACAGATCAGCCCATCCAACAGCTCCTTCATGCCATCAGACAGATGGTCATAGGCTTTTTCCATGCTGGCCCACATGGTATCGCCACCAACCGGCGGTGTTTCGATACCATAGAGCATCGTCACCATGCTGGGTTTTTCAAAGAAGGTATTATCCGTGTGCCAGCCGGTTCCGAAAGAAGCCCCCTCGCCGGCGGGTTTCAGCACCTCAATCAGTTCCGGATGAGCGTTGGAACCTTCAACAATCGGGTGAACTTCCGGTGTGCCGAAGCCACGGGCAAATTCCAGTTGACGCTCCGCGCTCAGATCCTGGTTCCGGAAAAAAACGACTGAATTACCAACCAGGGCATCATGGACATCCTGAAACTGTTCATCAGACAGCTTCTTTGACAGATCCACACCGTGAATATATGCACCGAGGGCACTTGCCATTGGTTCAATTTCGATTGTGCTGGCTCCCATGACCATCTACCTCTCATCCTTTGAAATTCATTACCATATTAGGTAGAGGATTGACGCTTCCCGAGTTAGGTCCAGTTAATCAGATTGAATAAGTCCAGCGAGTAATTTCACTCCCTCTTCAATCCGGTCTGTCGGAATGGAAGAGAAGCCAAGCCGGAAGAAATGGCGGTTCTTTTCAGGCTCCCTGAAATGCGGGGCGCCCGGCTCAATGACAATACCTGCTTCCAGAGCCTGACCCGCAAGCTCTTCCGTATCCAGCCCGCTCGGCCCCTGAAGCCAGAAACTGGTGCCGCCGAAAGAAGAATCTCTACTCATTCCCGGCAGGTACCGCGCCAGGCAGTCCCCCATAATTTCGCGGCGCTCTTTATAAATCCGGTTCAGCTTGCGGATGTAAGTGTCGTGATATCCCTGGGCGATAAAAAGCGACGTTGTTCGCTGGTTGTTGCTGGGAGCATGGCGCAGCATCAGCCTGCGAAAAGCCCGTAATTCCTGAATAAGACGCCTGTCAGCAACGATATAACCAAGCCTCAATCCCGGGAACATGGATTTCGATAAGCTTCCCACATAGATCACACGACCTTCCTGGTCTTCAGCCTTCATGGCGGGAACCGGTGTACCTAGATAATTGGTCTCGCTCTCATAATCATCTTCAATGAGGATCTGATCTCTTCGTGATGCGAGCGCCAGAAAAGCCGCCCGCCGTTCTTCCGACATGCTGACCGTCGTCGGAGAATGATGGCTCGGGGTTAGAAACAGATACTGGCAGGTCTCTGCTTCCCCGGTCATAACAGCTCCCTCCGAATCCAGTGGCAACGAACAAAGATCAGCCCCGTGGATCTCAAAAATATTCCGGGCATCGGGATAACCTGGATCTTCCACCCCGACCCGGGTCCCTGCCCCGATCAATTGTGTTGCAATCAGGTAAAGAGCGTTCTGGGCACCCGAGGTGATAAGAATCTCATCTTCAGCCGCAAAGATACCGCGCTTTGGCAAGAGTTTCGTACCGATTTCCTGAACCAGGTACGGGTCATCCTGAACAATCGCGTCACTCGACCAGTCCCGCATCGCCAGCTCACTCATGGCCTGCCGCGAACATTCCCGCCAGGCCGGCAGCGGAAAAAGAGACGGATCAGGCTGTCCATACACAAAGGGAAAACGGTATTCCTGCCAGTTCAGCGGCTTTGAGATATTCCGCTGTAGCCCCGGCTGTTTGCGAAAACGCGCCTCCCAGACAGGCCCTGCGACATTCTCCAATACATTTTCAGAAACCGCTTCTCCGGAATGAGCCGGATGGTTATCCGGGTTAACCCGGAAACCGGAACGGTCCTGCGAAACCAGAAAACCATCCTCCACCAGTCGCTCATAGACCAGGACCACAGTTGTTCTCGACACCTCTAAATCCCCGGAGAGCTTCCGAGTGGAGGGTAAGGAGGTACCTGGCATTAACTGTCCGTTCAGGATCGCCGCGACCAGTTTAGTTCGCAACTGTTCCTGAATACTGACAGCAGACTGTTTATCAACGGAGAAAATCATGAGAAACCCGGATCACAGTGAGGCCGGTCAGATAATCTCGAAATAACGCTGCATTTCCCAATCAGTAATGGCTTTGCGGAATTCCCGCTCTTCCCATTCGCGGGTAATAGCATAGTGATCAACAAACGCATCACCGAACAGTTCCCTCGCCGCTTCAGATTTTTTGAGACGGCCAGCAGCTTCCATCAGGGTTTGAGGAAGAGCAAGATGCTCCGGGAATTCTTTATCATAGGCACTGCCGACAATACCTTCCGTGGGTTCGACTTTATTCTCAATCCCCCAGAGGCCCGAACCAAGAGCTGCCGCAATGGCAGTATAAGGGTTCATATCGGCTGCCGCGATGCGATATTCTACCCGCTGGGATTTCTCATCTCCCGGAATGGCACGTAATGCCGTTGTGCGGTTTTCAACACCCCAGCTGGCCTCGGTCGGCGCCCAAGCACCCGGGATCAAACGTGTGTAGCTGTTAATCGTCGGCGAGACCATCGCCAGCAGCTCCGGCATGAGTTTTTGCTGCCCGCCGATAAAGTAACGCATCTCATCGCTCATGTTATCGGTTTTGGACGGATCATAGAAGATACTGCTGCCATCCTTACCGGCCAGAGACAGATGGATATGACCGCTCTGCCCCGGATAGTCTTCAGACCATTTGGCCATAAAGGTGGCCATCAATTCGTTTTTCTGAGCCAGCACCTTGGTAAAGGTTTTAAAAAGAGCACCTTTATCCGCTGCTTTTAAAGCTTCATCATAAGCAATAGCTGCTTCCAGAACACCGGGACCGGTTTCTGTGTGAAGTCCTTCAAGAGGCATATCCATCTGCAGGCAAAGTTCCAGAAGCTCTTCATAAAACTCAGATTCAACGGATGCCCTCAGCATGGAATAACCAAAGAAACCCGGCGTAAAGTTCTCCAGATCCTTATAATTCTTATCCCGTACGGATTTAGGTGTCTCATTGAAGACAAAAAATTCGTATTCGCAGGCCGCTGTTGCCGTAAAGCCCATTTTATCCGCTTTATCGATCACCCGGCGCAATGTTCCTCGCGGGCAAACACCCTCCGCCCGGTCACCGAATTCGAGCAGGAACAGCAGCATATTGTCTTCCATGGGAAGATCACGGCAGCTGTCGATCACCGGTACAACCTTGGCATCCGGATAGCCTGACGCCCAGCCCGTATAGCTTTCCCTGTCATAAAGCTGGTCATTCACGTCCCAGCCCAGAACCACATCACAAAAGCCGAAACCTTTTTCAAGGATGCCGAAGAACTTTGATTTATTGAGATATTTGCCGCGCATGACGCCATCGACGTCAAAAACGCCGACTTTCACATAATCAAGCCCACGCTCCTCAACAATCTTTTTGGCATCCTCGACTGTTTTGACGTCCCGTGCTTCCATCTTCCTGTCCTACAATTACTCTTAAGGTGGGAGGCTGGCTTGCTGTTCCAGCTCTGACAATTTTTCGCAAAACAGAATTCCCCAAAAATCTGCCGAAATCAACAGAATTGGCAGAAGAATCAAACCAGATTGCAACGAAAACACCACAAAATGAGGTTCATCACTCTCTCAGCCGCCCCTGTCACCTCTGATTGTTTAGCCGAGGAACACCCCTCTCAACTATTTATTAAATAAGTTCCGAAATATTCATCAAAAAAGTTTCACATTTAAGAACTGAGCCCCGTCCAGATGTCTTTTCCAACCTCCAAGCTTTGTCGCCCCGCAGGTATCTTTGTGTGCCTTTTTCTGCTTTGCATTCTAAGCACCGGAACGGCTCAAGCCATGCAGATTTTTGTCAAAACTCTGCTCGGAAAAACCATTGCACTTGATGTAGAGCCAAGCGATTCTATTGAAAATGTAAAGGCAAAGATCCAAGCCAAGGAAGCTATTCCTCCCGCTCAGCAACGGCTTATCTTTGCCGGAAAGCAACTTGAGAATGGTCGCACCCTGTCCGATTACAACATTCAGAAGGAAAGCACCCTTCATCTTGTCTTACGATTAGGAGGTGGAGATGATACTGCCAAGAAGGAGGAACAGCAAAAAGCTGTCACACAAGCCGCTTCCAGCTCTCAGATATCCTTTAACGTGAAAACCATTCGCTACCGGTTTAAGAAATTTGATGTTGGCGGCGGCATTTCCAGAAACACACCTGCGCCAACCCTTCCAACACCTGGAGGTACTCCTTCCACACCATCAGGGCAACAGCAGTTCTCTGCCGGTAACAGTCTTGATCTGTCTGATCTCGCCAGCCTGGCCTCCTTCGACACCTCCGATATCTCACTGAATATCGATAACTCGGGTTCGAACAATCCGGACCCTTTCAACCGCTCGGGTCAACGGGATCACCTACTCACCTCAACCCCTCTTACTCTCTGGGGGCAGGGCGGATATCTCTCGATTGATAATGATCGCCTGACCGCAACAGAAGACAACCGAATGAACGGTAATGTCTGGGGATATAATCTTGGAGCTGATTACCGGATAACAGACGCGTTGCTGATTGGTGTTGCCGTTGGTTATACGGATACAGATCTGGATACGGATTTTGACAACGGTACTTACGAGGAAGACACTTTATCCGTTCTTCCTTATATCATGTACAAGCCCAATGACCTTCTCTCTTTCTCGACCGTGTTTGGTTACAGCATTGGTCAGGTTCAGAGGATGAAAAACGGAACGGATACCGGCGAAACAGAGACTTCGGCCTGGTTTGCTAATCTCCGCGGTGCTTACAGTCACAGATTTTCAAATCTGCCGCTGGAAGCTAAAGCCAAGCTGGAGCTGGAAATCGGCCGTAAAGAAACTGACAGCTTCACATATAGTGACGGCTCCCGGGAGGAAACATCCGTCTCCAACACGCGGCGGATCTCTCCGGGCTTTGAAGTCTCCTATACAGTTAATGCCGGCGACCTGGTTCTGGAGCCTTTCGGCAATGCAGAATATATCCGCGATTTCGGGGACACGATCAATAACGATCCGGATGCTTTCAATATCGGTAGTGGTCTGCGCTTTAGCTCTGGCAAATACGGCCTTAGCGGCTCATTGGCTGCAGAACATTCTCTGGGCCGGGATGATTATCGTGAGTATGCCCTCTCCGGACTGGTAGCCTATGGATGGCAATTGGACAATCATCAAGGCCATAATATCGGACGGGCCTCACCTTTCGTGAAAGTCGATTATTCCGCCGATGAGGGCCGTTATCTCAGCACCGGTATCTCTTTTAAAAATTCGACGGGGAATGTATCGGCGGATTTAAGCCTCAGGCAATCAGAAGAAGATACTCTTGGAAATATCGGGATCAAACTCTTCTTTTAATCCTATAAAATCCAAATGATCAACTTTCCTCTGCAGGTAGCAAGCCCCTGGCAACGAGAACAGGACGGGCGATGCGAAAGCACTCAACACCTTGCGGCACACCGCAATAGATGGCAACGACGTGAATGATAGCCCGGATTTCCTCCAGACTGACACCATTATTAATCGCCCCGTTAAGATGTAATTCCCATTCATGCATCTTGCCAAGTGCGCCGATCATGGAAAGGTTCATCATCGAACGGGTTTTGGCATCAATGGCTTCATCCCCCCAACCAAACCCCCAACACCATTCGGTCATGGCTTTCTGGAAGGGCATGGAAAATTGATCTGCTTTCGCTAGGTTGGCTTCCACATACTCTGCGCCAAGGGTCGCTTTTCGCTGCTCTAGCCCGCTCTCAAATAGATCTGGCTGCTTTTGATCCGTCATCCCACATTCTCCTGAAGCCCAAGACAGACATATTTTAGCTCGAGATAATCCTCGATGCCGTATTTTGACCCTTCCCGCCCCTGGCCGGATTGTTTAATACCCCCGAAAGGAGCAACTTCCGTGGAAATCAGGCCGGTATTAACGCCGACCATGCCATATTCAAGCTCTTCAGCAACATGAAAAACCTTGGACAGGTCATTGGAATAGAAATAGGACGCCAGACCGAATTCCGTGTCATTGGCGAGATGCAGTACCTCTTCTATATCTGAAAACCGGAACAAAGGGGCCAGAGGACCAAAGGTTTCTTCCCGGGCAACTTTCATATCTCCGGTAACATCTCTCAGAACTGTCGGTTTGACAAAAGTACCGCCCAGTTCATTCTCAAAACCGCCTGTAACAACAGAGGCACCAAGGGAGACAGCATCGTCCAGATGTTCACGAACCTTGGCAACGGCCTTGTCCGTGATTAACGGCCCGATACTGACATCATCTTCAAATCCGTCTCCAACCTTGAGTGCTGCTACCGCATCAGCCAGTTTGTCCGCAAAAGCGTCATACACGCCCTCTTGAACATAGATGCGGTTTGAGCAGACACAGGTTTGTCCCGCGTTGCGGAATTTAGAAATCAAGGCACCTTCTACTGCTTTATCCAGATCTGCATCATCAAAGACGATAAAAGGCGCATTGCCGCCCAGTTCCAGGCTCAGCTTTTTGATCTGATCTGCACTCTGGCGCATCAGAACCCGGCCAACCTCCGTAGAACCGGTAAAACTGAGTTTGGCAATTTTGGGATTGCTACAGAATTCCTGACCAATACCACGGCTGTCGGTTGACGGCAGCACAGACAGCAAACCGGCAGGAATACCGGCCTCTTCCGCCAGACGGGCCAGCGCCAGTGCTGACAGAGGAGTTTCATGCGCCGGTTTAATAATCATGGCACAACCGGCAGCAAGCGCTGGCGCAGCTTTTCGGGTAATCATGGCATTTGGGAAGTTCCATGGCGTAATTGCCCCGACAACGCCGACAGGCTGCTTCATGACAATAATGCGCTTATCCCGCTGATGTCCGGGAATAGTGTCTCCATAAACCCGCTTTGCTTCTTCGGCAAACCATTCGATAAAACTGGCGCCATAGGCAATTTCACCCATCGCCTCGGCATGCGGTTTTCCCATTTCCGCCGTCAGGATGGTTGCCAGATCTTCCTGATGCATCATCATCAGATCAAACCAGCGTCTCAAGATACCCGCCCGTTCTTTTCCTGTTTGGGCAGCCCAGGTTTTTTGAGCCTTTACCGCCAGAGAAATCGCGCGTTCTGCATCAGAAACACTTGCATCAGCCACCTCAGTCAGGGCTTCTCCATTAGATGGATTGTGAACAACAAAGCGCTTGTCTCGACCTTCCCAAACACCACCAATGAACAGATCTGCCCGAAGAAGGTCTTTTCGTTTCAATAACTGCATATTTACCCGCGCTTAGCAAAGACATGGGCCGTTTCCGGTGACCAGTTGATAAAGAGCTCATCCCCGCGAGACAGGCCATCAGCACAATCATGTCCAAAAGGCAGTCTGACCGACAATTTTTCCTGCCATTCCGTCATCGCCGTGACATGCGTATTGTTCCCAAGAAATGTCAGGTCGGAAACCGTAACCGGGATTGAGGGCGCAGAAGAGCTTGCCTGCCGCACAAGGTCAATCCGTTCAGGGCGTAACATCAGGGAGATATCGTCCCCGGCTTTAATATCGCCATGCATGGGAATACCCGATGCGCCTGTTCCGTTTGCGAACTGGATATCTGCCTTACCGCCGTTTGTCGCGACAGCCTTACAACGCATGAAATCGGAATCTCCGATAAAATCGGCGACAAAGCGGGTCGACGGATTGGCATAAAGCTCCGGTCCGGTGCCAATCTGATCGATAACACCCTTGGAAAAAACCGCAATGCGATCCGACAGACGCAGAGCTTCTTCCTGATCGTGTGTCACATAGAGGATCGTGACACCTGTTTCCTGATGGATCCGGCGGATTTCATATTGAATTTCCTCCCGAAGCTTTTTATCCAGTGCAGATAACGGCTCATCCATCAGCAAAACCGGAGGGTCATAAGCAAGCGCACGAGCCAGCGCAACGCGCTGCTGCTGCCCGCCGGACATATTCGCCGGCATCCTGTCCTCGAAACCGTCCAGTCGCACCAGGGACAAGGCCTTCTTGACCTTTTCGGCGATCTCCGCCTGAGGGCGGCGGCGCACTCTCAGAGGAAAAGCGACATTTTCTCCTACGGATAAGTGCGGGAACAATGTATAACGCTGAAAAACCATCCCGATATTGCGCTTATGGGACGGCGTTTTCAAAAGAGTTTCCCCGTTCAGCAAGATATCGCCACGGGTCGGCTCCTGAAAGCCGGCCAGAATATACAATGTGGTCGATTTACCTGAACCGGATGGGCCGAGAAAAGTCATAAACTCTCCTTCCTCGACACTCATAGAGACATTCTCTACAGCGACCACATCGCCGTAAGTTTTCTTGATCCCGTCAATCTGCAAGAACGGCTTAGACATCATGATTTCCCTTTCCGAATGAAAGCGACCAACACCATCAGGGCTATGGTGAAAGCGACGAGCAAAGTTGAAGCGGATGCAATAACAGGGGTGAGATCCTGCCGAAGCGTTCCCCAGATCTTCACGGGCAGTGTCTGCAGAGTTGGACTTGCCATAAAGATGGCGAGCACCACCTCATCCCAGGAGATCAGGAAGGAAAAGATACCGGCAGAAAACAAACCATGGGAGATGGAGGGCAATGTTACCCGAAACCGGGCTTCCCACGGAGAGGCTCCGCAAAGGACTGCGGCATCTTCAATGGACTGATCGAACCCTTCAAGTGCATTGGAAATGGCAATAATCGAAAAGGGCAGCGCAACAATAAGATGAGCGATAACAAAACCCAACAAGGTTCCGTTCAACCCCCACTCCAGGAACATGGCATATAGAGCAACCGCCAGGATCACCACGGGTAGCACCATGGGTGTCAGGAAAAAGGCGCGTAAAACTTCACGCCCCTTAAACGTTCCCCTGGTCAGGGCGATAGAAGCCAACAGCCCGAAGACGACGGACAGTATGGTTACGATGATCGCAATTTTCCCGGACGTCAGCATGGACTCAATCCAGCGCGGGTCTGCGAACAGTTCCTCATACCATTTCAGGGTCCAGGCAGGTGGCGGAAAGATCAGCCAGCGCGAAGATCCGAAAGACAGGGCGACAATAAACAGAATGGGCACCAACAGGAATATAGCAGTGAGAATGGCAATGCCGTTCAGCACCCATTTCCAGGCCCCAAGGCGTTCGTAGGATAACAACATATCAATGTGCTCCTTTCTGAACGCCGACGAATTTCAATTGCAAGCCATATAGAGCAAGCGTAATCACCAGCAGAACAAAAGCCGCGGCCCCGCCCATTCCCCAGTCAACCAGCGACTGGACCAGTTGAGCGATCAGCTCGGCCAGCATCATATTGGACGTTCCTCCCAGCAAAGCGGGCGTCACGAAATATCCAAGGGACATAACGAAAACCATCAGACCACCGGCAACCATGCCGGACAGGGAAAGCGGGATCAGAATCCGAACCAGTGCCTGCCATTTCGTCGCTCCGCAAAGTGCCGCAGCCTGGAGGATGGACGGATCAATCTTTTTGATCACGCCGTAAAGCGGCAGGATCACGAACGGCAGCATGATGTAAGTCATACCGATCGTTACACCGACAAGATTGTTGACCAGCGGCAGCGGACTATCGATCAACCCCAGGTCCATCAGGGTTTTATTGATCACTCCAGTACGCTGGAGCAGTACCATCCATGCATAGGTTCTCGCCAACAGGTTGGTCCACATGGACAGAAGGATGATACCAAACAGGATCATTGACCATCGAGGCGGCATAATCGCCAGGACCCACGAGATGGGAAAACCAATCAGCAAAGATAAAAAAGTAACGAGCGCAGACACCATGAATGTGTTGAAAAACACCTTGGCATAAGTTGCGGTACCAAACAGTTCTGCGTAATTCTGCAAGCCGACCTCCGGCTCCGTGATACTGCGCAGCAGTAACGAGAGGACCGGCACGACGAAGAAAATGAGCAACAGGATCAATGCCGGCGTCGCGAAATTGAACCTGTTATTTTGCATCATCTTTGGAAGAGCCATCAGGTTCAAACCGTTCCTATTGGCCTTTCCGGATGAAGTGATCTGGGTCATAGGATCATTCCTTAACCTGTCAGTTAAGACATGGTTTTGAAGGCCGGTAGCGCCATGCGCCGCCGACCTTCGTCTTGGGTCGCTTTACTGAGCCTGCCAGGCGTACCAGCGTTTTCCGATTGCATCGCGGTTCTTGGCCCAGTAAGCCATATCGGTGTTTACCTGACTGGCTTGCTGTGCATCCGGCAGGGTTTTGCGAACTTTTGCATCCATAAGCTCACCGGACTTTACATTGGTCGGCGCATATCCGGAAAGCGTCGCAAATGTTGCCTGTCCCTGCGCGCTGGCGGCAATCGCCAGAAAACGCATGGCCGCATCCTTGTTCTTGGCGCCTTTCGGGATAACCAGGGCATCGGCTGCCGTGATATTCTGATCCCAGGAAACGCCGACGTCCATACCATCCTGCTGCAGAGCTGCGAGACGGCCATTCCAGAACATGCCAAGCGGCGTTTCTGAGGACGCCAGGAGCTGTTGTGACTGAGCCCCTCCACTCCACCAGATGATGTCATCCTTGATGGTATCCAGTTTGGCGAAAGCTCGGTCCAGATCCAGCGGATACAGCTTGTCAGCCGGCACACCGTCGGCCAGCAGTGCAGCTTCAATGACCCCTGGTGCGGACCACTTATAAAAAGCCCGTTTGCCAGGGAAACTCTTTGTATCGAACAGATCTGCCCAGGTTTTCGGTCCCTTGTCACCATAAGCGGCCGGATTGAAACCGATCACAAAGGAATAGTAGAAGCTTCCGACGCTGTAGTCCGTGACAAAGCGCGGATCGAGACTGGACCGGTCAATGATGGAAAAGTCCAGTTTTTCAAGCAATCCGGCCTCTCCAGCCTGAACGGCATAGTCGAACTCAACGTCCACCACATCCCAGTTTACAGAACCGGCTTCAACCATGGCTTTAATCTTGCCGTAATCCGTCGGTCCATCCTGAACAACATTAACACCGCTGTCCTTGGTAAAAGGCTCGGCCCAGGCCTGCTTTTGCGCATCCTGTGTCGTTCCGCCCCAGCTTGTAAAGACCATGTCTTTCGCTGTAGCCGTTCCGCTTGCTCCAATGGCCAAAGCCAACGTGGAAACTAAAAGTGCCTTCTTAAACATACTCGCTTTCCTCCTGTTACAAATTAACTTATTCCTGTTTTATTGGATCTCCAGATCCTGCAAGGCGCCCGTTAGCGCATCACAAACGGATCCGGGATCGGGTCGTCTGACGTCCGCAGCCAAACGGTTTTAATGGTTGTGTAATCCAGAACAGCCTGAAGACCGCCTTCGCGCCCGTGCCCAGACAAGCCATGTCCCCCAAAAGGGGCAATGGGCG
>DIYE01000055.1 GCA_002428885.1 Alphaproteobacteria bacterium UBA6062 | reverse complement strand
TGGGCGCCTGCCACCAGCTCGATAATGGCGGCAAGGGCCGTTTCATCACCCACTTTTTCAGCCCGTATGATGAGGGAACCATCGATATTCAGAGTACCGGCGGTAACCGTATCCCGAGGGCCCTTGACAACAGGGAGGGCTTCTCCGGTCAGCATGCTTTCATCAAGCGATGAGTTTCCTTCCAGAACTGTTCCGTCGACGGGAACACTCTCTCCCGGCCGGATCCTTAACGTGTCTTCGGGCAGGATATTCTCGAGCGGCACAACCCGCTCCTGACCGTTTGCATTCATCCGGCAAGCCGTTTTGGGCGCAAGATCCATGAGGGCGCGAATAGCATCTCCGGTTTGCTCCCGCGCTTTTAGTTCGAGGATTTGTCCAAGGAAAACCAGGCAAATGATAACAGCTGCGGATTCGAAATAAACCGGGACGGTTCCGTTTGCGAGACGAATACTGTCCGGAAACAGGTCGGGGAGTGATACTGCGACAATACTGTAGAGGAAGGCGGCTCCGACACCCACTGCAATCAGCGTCCACATATTGGGGCTTCTATTCTCAAGAGAACTCCAGCCTCTTTTAAAAAACGGCGCGCCGGCCCACAGGACCACCGGAAGGGCGAATGCAAGTTCCAGCCAGGCGGCAACCGTATGGCCCAGCATCTCGCGAACCGGGAAACCAACCATCGGCCCCATGGACAGCACAAGAATCGGCAGGGTCAGAATGCTTGACAGAATGAACCGCTTGGTAAAATCCACCAGTTCCGGATTGGGACCGTCAGCCGGAGCGCCCATGGGTTCCAGAGCCATGCCGCAAAGCGGACAGTCGGTAAATTCATCTTCAATGATTTCCGGATGCATGGGGCAGGTATATTGCACGTCTTTATTGGTAGCCCGAGCGGCCCGCCTGTGATGTCCTCCGGTCAGGTAAAATTCCGGATCTGCACTGAACTTGTCATGGCATCCCTGGCAGCAGAAATGATAATCCGCCCCTTCAAAGGAAAAGCTTGGCTTGCCTTTTCCCAACGGGACATTCATGCCGCAAACCGGATCTTTGGCCATATGGGCTGCGCTGGCTTCTGTCTTATGTCCCCCTGAGGGGCAGCATCCTGTATCGGAAGTCATATCCAATCCTGTTTTTTAACATGACAGGGGTTCAGATAAGGCTTCCCGCAACTGGAAGGTCAAGACCGGAGTCCGGATTGCGACAATTTGTACCGGTATTAATTTGTCATACAAGTCTGTTGATCTTTGTTTTCCATTGCAGGAACAGTATAGGCAACATTAGAGCCGTTCCGATCAGCAGGGTTGTTAGTCCGGGGGCCACAAAAAGCAGGGAGATGATCGCAATATACCAGCGTTCCAGAGACTTAAGGGGGGCCAGCAGATAGCCTGAAAAGGCTGCGCCGAGCAGGGCAATCCCCAGCATGGCGCCAAGCAGGGTGATAGAGAATTCCATCCAGGTAAACCCGTCGGCAACCAATAATAAGGCCGGTGAATAGACAAAGACGAAAGGAACCAGGGCCTTGGCAATACCAAGCCGGAAAGCCGTATTCCCTGTTTTGAAAGGGTTGGATCCGGCAATCCCTGCGGCCGCGTAGGCGGCCAAGGCCACCGGCGGCGTGATATCAGCGAGAACCCCGTAATAGAAGACAAAGAAATGAGAAACCAGCGGCTGCACCTGTAACTGTGCGAGGGCAGGCGCCGCCACCGCAACCAGGATGATATATGTCGCTGTGGTGGGGATGCCTGCCCCCATGATGATACAGGCGATGGCGATCAGGATGAGGGAGAAAAACAATGCCCATTGTTCGATCAGGAAGTAGCTGAAAGGCCAAAGTCCGCCCACCGTCGCCCCAATATCATTGGCGGTCTGGACAACCACATAGCCAAGGCGGAAACCGACACCGGTCAGAGTCACGACGCCGACAACAATGCCGACCGTTGCCGCTGCAGCACCGACGGCAAGTGTATTTTTGGTGCCAATGGCCAGGGCATCCCAAAGATCCTTTAGGGTTAGCCGGTTGGTCGGGTTCAGGAAACCAACGACAACACAGGCGGCGATACCATAGACGGCGGCAAAATCCGGTGTTTTTCCGGACAGGATCAGGTAAACCAGAATGATCAGCGGGATCAGGGACGGCCAGTGCTGCTTCAAGACGATGAAGGCTTTGGGAAGCTCTTCACTGCTGAGCCCCCTCAGGCCCAGCTTTTTGGCCTCCAGATGCACCATGATAAAAATGCCGAAATAATGCAGGAGCGCCGGGAACAGGGCGGCCGCCAGAATATCCCGGAGCGGAATTTCAAGATACTCCACCATGATAAAGGCAGGCGCGCCCAGGATGGGCGGCGTGATCTGACCGCCGGTTGAGGCCGTTGCCTCGACAGCGCCGGAAAAGTGGGACGGGTAGCCGACTTTTTTCATGGCGGGAATGGTCAGGGAGCCTGTGGTCACTGTGTTGGCGATGGAGGAGCCCGAAATGGTCCCCATAAAAGCGGAAGAGAAAATGGCGACCTTTGCTGGGCCGCCGGAATAACGGCCCGCGAGAACCATGGCGAGATCAATAAACAGCTTTCCAAGACCGATACG
>DIYE01000229.1 GCA_002428885.1 Alphaproteobacteria bacterium UBA6062 | reverse complement strand
CAGGGGTGGATTTCTCAAAAGACAGTACGCTGACAAAAAGCGAACGACTGGCCGCCATGGACAGGGCTTTGAACAAGTCTTTGAACAGCTATGATGATTGCCTGCAGTCTCCAAGCGGTGGCGGAAGTCAGGCGTCAGGCGGTGGTAGCGGATCCGGGAGTACCGGCGGTTCCGCGGGAGCCGGAACCGTTTCTTCTGCGGCCGCCTCCGATATTTCCGGCACGGAAAAACCGGCACCGCAAGCACCTCCGGCTTCGACAGATGCGGAAACCCCGGATCAGGACCAGCAGACAGCCGCTGCTCAACCTCCAAGGCAAGCAGCTCCCAACGGCAAGATTCCGGACGATATTCCGTCTGCGGACAATGATACGGTTTTGGAAAAGCAGATCCGGCAGGCCGCTATCAACGAAACAGATCCCGAGAAAAAAGCAAAACTCTGGGACGAATATCGGAAATATAAGGGAATTCCCAAAACACAGCATTAAGGGTTACTGGGGTTAATCATGCTTTTTAAAAAATCCATCGCCTGGATGATTTGCTGTTGCTTTACGCTGGCCAGCTGCGTCACACCCGGCAATTCCGCCAGGGTCGGACCACAATTTTCATCCTCTGTCATCAAGCAGGCGCAGCAGGTGCCTGCCATTGCACAGAAAACCAAGCTGGATGTGATTATTCCGATCTTCGATCCGGGCATTCCAAAGGATACGCGTGACCTGAAGGAAAAGAATATCTGGCCCGAATTGCGCCGGGCGGAAGCCAACCGTTTTGCCCTCAAGCTAAAGGAGGAACTCGAAAAAACCGGTGCCTTCGGCGCTGTCCGGGTGACTCCGGATGCAACGGCTACCGGTGATATCTATCTGCTGGGGAAAATCGTGGAATCAAACGGCCTGGATGTGGAGTTTGATCTTGAGGTTTATGATATTACCGGCAAACAGTGGTACGCGGAAGATTACGAACATGAAGTCCCGGACGGATTTCACAAGAATATCCGCAACAAGGGAAAAGACCCCTATCAACCGGTTTTCAAAGAAGCCGCGCAGGATTTGGTGGATCTGCTGAAGAAGCAAGATAATACATCCCTCGCGCTCCTGCAGAAAGTCACCGAAATGCGCTTCGGTGCCAATTTCTCTGAGGAGGCCTTTTCAGAACATCTGAAACAGGAGGGCAACACCTATAAACTGGTCAGCCTCCCCAGCGACGATGATCCGATGCTGGGGCGTATCCGATCTATCCGGATCCGCGATCAGCTTTATGTGGATAATCTTCAAAATCATTATGAAGAGTTCAACAACAAGATGGCCCAGTCTTATGCCACCTGGCAGGAGCAAAGCCGGACAGAAGTTCTCGCCAAACGCAAGGCCGATCAGGAAGCGACCGGTAAGGCCGTGCTTGGTTTTCTGGCGATCGCAGCCGCCATCGGCCTAGCCGCAGCCAGCGGGAATAGTGGTCACAGCGGTCGCAGCACGGCAGCAGGCGCCGGTGCGGTTGTTGCCGGCGTGGGCGGAGCAGCTCTTCTCGCGGACAGTTTCCGGACCAGCAAGGAATCTGAATTTCACAAGGAAACTCTGGAAGAGCTTGGCGAATCCATTAACATCAATCTGGCCCCGCAGGTTGTTGAATTTGAAGACAAGACCAAAGAACTGACCGGTGATGCCGCCGAGCAGTTTGCTGAATGGCGGGCTTTCCTGAAAGAAATCTATGAGCAGGAAAAAACACCCGACAAGAAGCTCTGATAGCGTCCGATGCTTGATAAAAAAATCGAAGAAGCCGCATCCCAACGTCGGCAGAATTATCTGATTCTCGGTCTGATTACCCTCATCATTCTGTTGGGAGGTGCGGTCTTTTTCCTGCTGTCAGACAAGGTGGTCCAAACCGCAAACAGCCTGAAGCCGGTTCCGGAGCCCGCACCGAACCCGGTCCTGACAACACCGCAGAACAATCCGTCGGAACCGGCTTCTGCCGAAAAAACGACAGAAGACCGTCAGGCCTTTCTAAAACTCCTGAGCCGCTATGAAGAAGAATTGGAGCCTGTCCTCAAAAACCAGGGCATAACCAATTGGAACGGTGATTTGCAGGCGTCCCTGATGCAACGGAAAACCGATGCCGTCGACCGCTACGCCGCCGGAGAGGCCGGTCAGGCACTTGAACAACTGACCCGTCTCATGGAAGAAATCAGCAATGCTCTCGCGGCGTTTGAAAAAGCGTTTCAGGATCAGTTGCAGGAAGCCGGTATTGCCTATGATACGGACCGCTATGAACCAGCCAATATTGCCATTCATCAGGCTCTTTCCTATAAGCCCGACGACCCTGATGCGCTGGCACTTAGAGAGAGGATTGAAGCGCTGCCGGAAATCCTTGATCTGATCCGGCAGGCTGCCATTGCCCGCACAGAAAATAACCTGGAAGAAGAACTACGGCTGTCAGAAGCCATCGTTACCAGAGACCCGGACCGGACCGATTATGCACAAAGGGCCGCCGACATTGCCGTTTTGCTGAAAGAAGCCCGGTTTGAAAAAGCCGTTGTCGCCGGGCTGGATGCCTTTCGAACGGGAGAGCTTGGCCGGTTGGAAAAAGCCCTGGCGACAGTCCGCTCCCTCTATCCCGACCGGGAAGAAACCCGTACCCTTGCTGGCAAAGCAATCACTCTTAAAAAGGAATTTGCCTTTAACGGATTCCTTAAAGCAGCAGCGAGCGCCATAAAAGCGGACCGCTGGAAGGAGGCGGAAGCCGCCTTTCAGAAAGCCTCAGCGCTTAAAGCTTCCCACAAGGAAGTTGTCGATGGTCTCGACCTTTCAAGAACCATCCTGAAACACCAGGCAACCGTCAGACGTTATCTGAAAGCCCCCGGACGCTTATCAAGCACTCACGTTGCCAGCGCGGCTCGCGACACCCTGAAAGAAGCGGACTTATACGGGTCTTTCAGTCCGTCTCTGAAATTGGATCTCGCAGCTTTGCAAACCGCTATTGAAGACCAGAACACACCGGTAGAAGTGATCATCATCTCCGATAACCTGACGGATATTCAGGTCAGAGGGGTCGGGAAGGTCGGTCTGAAAAAACAGTACCGGATCGAACTAAAGCCGGGTCAATATGTCTTTGAGGGGCGGCGTGAAGGGTATAAAACCAAAAGCGTACCGGTGGATATCGCAACCGGCATGTCGTCGATCCAGGTTGAAATTATAGCCGATGAACGAATTTAATCAGCAGATCCAACAAGCCGCCGCCCGGCAGCGCCTGTTTATCCTTTCCTTAACAATCACATTGGCGGTTTCTGCCCTCATTGTCGGCGCTTTTGCTTTTCTTCTCAAAGGGACACCGCTTCAGATCAGACCAGCGGATGCCAATCGGACAGCCTCCGTGGAAGTGACAGGCGGTATCGCTTATTTGTTTGAAGGAACGCTCTTTTCCCTGTCCCGCTCCCCTGTGATCCGTGTTTCCTCAGAGGGTTTCAAACCGGCGGAAAAAACAATTTCCCCGGATCAGGAAGGCCATACCCTGACCGTTACCCTGGAAGAATTACCGGCAAGGCTCCTCCTCGGCACGTCTTTAGAAGAAGATGTGGAATGGAGGATTAACGATATTCCTGTTGCGGTCTCCCCGTCCCTGGATCATGAATTGAAAGCCGGTAATTATAAAATCAGCATCTTTCACAAATATCACCAGCCCGAAAGCTGGGATCTCACGGTTGGCCGGGGCGAGAGCTATGAAGAAACAGTGCCGCTGCGGAAAGTCGAAGGAAAAATCGCTATTTCCGCAACCCCCGAAGGCGCCCGGCTGTTTATTGATGACGAGCCTCAGGAAAATCTGCCGATCAGTATAAAAAAGCCCGGCGGAGCCTATGCTCTGCGGCTTGAAAAAGAAAATTACACAACCATTGAAGAAACCGTCGAGGTTACCCGGCAGATCCCGAATATTATCCGCAACTATCGGATGCAGCTTCTACAGTCTTATCTGTCGGTTTCCTTAAAGCCGTTCGGCGGCTCTTTCACCGTAAACGGCAAGCCGGTCCGGGACGCCTCCCGGCTCCCTGTCGGGGCGACTAAATCTTATTATGTCCGCTATCAGAAAGAGGGTTATTACACCTTCGAACAGAAAATAAAGGTTCTGCCCGGGGAAACCAAGAAAATCGATATCCGGCTCAAACCCGAGATTGCGGAAGTCGCTTTAACATCAACACCGTCGGCAACCGTCCTGATCGATGGTCAGCCTATGGGGCAAACCCCTCTCACACTCCGGCTGCCCGCGAAAAAACATAAGGTCAGCTTTGTCAAAAAAGGCTACCGCACCCTGAAAAAAACGATCCGCCCTTCAGCCGTCTCTCCGGTCCGGCTCTCTGTTAAGCTGGTGACCGAGCAAAGCGCCAGGCTGGCCGAGGCTAAGCGGAATTATCGCAACAGCGCAGGTATGTCCATGCTGCTCTTTAAACCAGGCACCGTTACGCTGGGTGCGCCCCGTCATGAAAAAGGGCAGCGGGCAAACGAATTTCTTCGGGACGTACAGCTCACCCGGCATTTCTATGTGTCAAAAAATGAAGTAACCGAAAAACAGTTTGCCGCCTTTCGGGCCTCCGGCGGCGCGGGTGCTTCCTCCCTGCCGGTTGCCAATATCTCCTGGAATGAAGCGGCTGCTTTCTGCAACTGGCTGAGCAAAAAAGAAGGGTTCACACCTTTCTACCGCTTCAAAGGCAAACGATATGCCGGCTTTGACGCAACCTCCAACGGCTATCGCCTGCCCAGTGAGGCTGAATGGGAATGGCTGGCCCGCAAGGCAGGCCGCAAAAAACAAAGCCGTTTCCCCTGGGGAAATGACAGTGTTATTCCGCCCGGCAGCGGCAACATCGCCGATGAATCTGCAAAAGGCGTCACCCGCTTTTATGTTCCGAACTACACGGACGGTCATGCCAAAGCCTCTCCTGTCGGTAGTTTTAGCCCAGGCAAGGCAGGCCTCAATGACCTGTTTGGCAATGTCTCCGAATGGGTTCACGATTATTATTCTCTGATCCCACCTCCCAAGGGGTCGGTTCTGAGAGACCCGCTCGGGGATCAGGCTGGAGACAAACATGTGATCAAAGGGGCGAGTTGGTCCTCCGGAACCCTGACGGAAATCCGTCCCTCCTATCGCCAGGCATCGGATAAAGGAAGTCCCGAGGTCGGTTTCCGGGTCGCCCGATATTTATAAGGAGAAGGTCTATGTCCGTGAAAGCAAGATATAACCGACCCGGCATCAGAAAGAAGCTCGCCGTTCTACTGGCCCTGATTGCCGGCATTCTGGTTTTTCAATACGCGGCCGCACAAAGCGGAAGCGGCCAGATCAATCTGAACTCACCCGTTTCCTTTCCGGTGGATATCTGATGAAACATATCGCCAAAAACCTGATCAGTCTCGTTATCTCGGTTATTCTCGTTCATCTTCTCTATACAGGCTATATCTGGCCCGAAGCCGAGCGGATCGTGGAAGCATCCCGTCTGGCCGGAACATCAGCTCCCCGGGATCTGGTTGTCATTCTGAAAGATGCCGAACAGGAAATCTGCCTGATCCTGATGCTTTGGGGCTTTTTCCTGATGGGCGACAAATGCGTCGGGATCATTAAGGACGGATATCTCTACGATGTGGATCTACTGGATCATGCGGATGAAGAAGAAGGCATGGATCTCACCAGAACCTTGTCCCAGATCGATACCCTGCCGGAGAAAGTCAAGGCGACCCCGCTTGTCCAGACCCTAATGTCCAGTATCCGCCGATACCTGATCACGGATGATGTCCAGAATACATCGGATGCCATTGAATCCAGTGTTGATGCGCTGGCTCTACGACAGGAAGCGGAAAATTCCATGATCCGTTATCTGATCTGGGCGATCCCGTCCATTGGATTTATCGGAACCGTTCGCGGGATCGGCGCGGCCCTGTCCCAGGCGGATCAGGCACTGGCCGGTGATATTTCCGGTATGACCAATAGTCTTGGTGTCGCCTTTAACTCTACTCTGGTTGCCCTGGTTATCAGCATCTTCCTGATGTTTTTGCTCCACCAGCTTCAACGGCTTCAGGACGGTCAGATTGTCCAGACCCAGGCTTATTGTGAAAAGTTTCTGCTGAACCGCATCAGCAAGCAGGACCTTTAGAATGTGTTGTTCCTAGGAGCAATTGCCTGATGAGACGACAGCGCAAAACCGAAGGCTTTAATCTTGCTTTTCTGGACATCATGTCCTGCGGGTTGGGTGCTGTCATTCTGGTGCTTATCCTGTTGAAACTGCAACCGGAAGACGTCTCCGTTGATGTGGATGTCCTGAAAGCGGACTTGCAGGATCTTCAAAAGACCGAGGAAACCCTGGCGAAAGAAGTCGCAAAGGAAAAAGCGAGAGCCGATGCCCTCCGCCAGCAGCTAGCGTCCCTGGAGCAGAAAAACAAGCAAATCAGTACGGACCTTTCCGAGACAGAAAAAGACACCCGGCAAAAACGGACCGATCTTGATTCTTTAAAAAAACGGATCGAATCCCGACCGCCTCTTAAACAGCAGGACGTGGTTCAGGATACCCAAAAGGGAGAAGAAGATTATCTTCTTGGACTGAAAGTCGAAGGGAAGCGGATTGTCTTTCTGATCGATACCAGCGCCTCCATGACGGATGAGAAACTGATTGATATTGTCCGGCGTAAAGCCGGTAACGCGCTTGAGAAAAAGCAAGGTCCGAAGTGGCAAAGAACCGTCCGAGTGGTGAAATGGCTGGCCGGTCGCATTCCCAAAAAATCAGAAGCAGTCTTTATCGGATTTAACCGCAGCACGGCTTCCATCGGTCCCACGGGCTGGTTCAAGGGAACAGATGCCAGTGCTATCCAGTCTGTTTATAGTGCCATTGAACAGATTGTCCCCGATGAGGCAACCAATCTTCAGGAAGCCCTGGAAGCTGCAAAGAAGCTCTCTCCAGCCCCAACCAACTATTATCTGGTGACCGATGGTCTTCCGACGGACGGCAATTCCAATTATCGCAGCCTGAACCCCTTCGCCGCCTGCTCTTCTTTGCGCGGCAGTGGCTCCACCATCTCCGGTGAGTGCCGCACAAAACTTTTTCGGCAAACCGTTCGGGAAAGCGGCCCGGGCAATCGCAAGCCGGTGAATATTATCCTGTTACCTCTTGAAGGGGACCCTCAGGCCGCTCCCGAGTTCTGGAGCTGGAGCTTTGTCACCGGAGGTCTGCTCATCAGCCCGGCGGTGAACTGGCCATGAAAAAACGCAATCGCCCTTTTGAGATTTTTAATCTCTCTTTTCTGGATCTGATTTCCTGCGGGTTCGGCGCCGTGGTTCTAATCATTCTGATTTCCCGAACATCGGAAGATGTGGCTTCCGGCACCCTGGAGGAAGCGCGCGAATTGATAAACCGAATGGCTGCGACGGAAAAGGCCATCTCGGAACTGGATACGGAAAAGCGGCTGCAGTATCAGAAAATTGCTGAACAGACCGGTGCCATTGCAGCCCTTCGCGCCAAATCAGAGGGGTTGGAAGATGCCCTTAAAAAAGCGGCAAAAGACAACGAGCAGGCAAAAGACGATGTGGACGGGCTGGAACTGGTGGAACAGTCCCTCAACCGCATCACCATTACACCCGCCACCAACCAGACCAAACGGGATAAAGAAGTTGGCGGTATCCCGGTAGACAGCGATTATGTCCTCTTTATCGTGGACACATCCGGCAGTATGCAGAATATCTGGAACCGGGTTTCAAAAGAGATGCAAAATGTTCTCTCCATCCACCCTAAGGTAAAAGGTTTCCAGATCCTCAACGATAACGGCATCCATCTCATATCCGCCTATAACGGCAAATGGATCCCGGATACAGCAGGCCGACGGAAAAATATCTTCAAGGCCTTTAGAAGCTGGAACAGTGCCTCCAATTCAAGCCCGGTTGAGGGTCTGCGGGTCGCCCTTAAAAAATACGCCAACCCCAACATTTCCCTCTCCATCTATATTCTAGGAGATGACTATTCGGGTTCCAACTACAATACGGTGATTGACCAGTTGCAACGTCTGAATACCAACCGGGCAACCGGCAAGCCACTCGCCAAAATCCACGGCATCGGCTTTATCTCCCCAGGCGCCACCAACCGTTTCGCTATCCTGATGCGGGAAGTGACAAAGCGCAATGCGGGAACTTTTCTGGCCCTGCCGCGATAGTCTGAAACAAACAGGTCTGTTGACGGAATTCTTCATGCTGCGTAGGTTCCGCAAGAGACATCAGGAGGGCCCGCGTTGTTAAAACCATTCTTCAAAACCTTCGGATTACTTCTGCCGGCCCTGATCCCGTCCTGGCGATTCTTTGACGAGATTGCTCCGTCGCCACGGATCGAATACGTCCTGCTTCGTCAGGAGAATGAAGAAGGCCGGGACTGGAAAGAGGTCAAGCCGCGCCCTTCCCATGTACCGATCAGCCGAATGCTCAGGCGGATGATCTGGAACCCGGACTGGAATGAAACCCTGTTTCTGATGAGCTGCGCCGAACGGTTGATGGCCTACCCGACAGATCACAGTCAGCATGAAATTCTCAAAAGGACACGAACCTGGCTTACGGGTCAGGATATGGATCCGAAAGCCACACCCTTTCTTCAGTTCAGGCTGGTTTTCAGAGCCCGGCTGGAAGAGGAAATTGAGGAGGTAATCGCCTATCAGTCCCCTGTTCATCCCATAGCTGAGCAGCTGTCATGATCAGCCTGGAACTTGCTATAAGGGCGACAGAAATGCTGCTTGCCTTCGCCTTTCTGCTGCAGAGTATAGAACATATCCGTGCGCCAAAAAACGAACAGGTCCTGTTTATTCCCCGCATTGCCCTCAGCCTTCTTTTGCTTATCGGCTTTCAGACAGCCTGGGTCTGCCTTGCGCTGTTCCTGATCGCTCTGCTGATGCTGCACCGCTTCCAGGGACCTTACAACGGGGGCAGTGACCGCATGAGCCTGCTGGTGCTGTCCTGCCTCACCCTAACTCATTTTATGCCGACCGAGCAGGGACGGGAAATCATCTTCGGTTATCTGGGATTACAGCTTGTCCTGTCCTACTTTATTTCCGGCTGGGTCAAAATCGTCAATCCGGACTGGCGAAGCGGTCTTGCCCTTCAGGACGTTTTTCGCTTCTCCGCCTATCCGGTCAGCGACAGTTTACGGGGTTGGGCAGACCGTCCTCAAATCCTGTTCGCCGCCTCCTGGGCCGTCATCCTGTTCGAGCTGATTTTCCCGCTTTCCCTGATCACCCAACCCACCCTGATTTTCGGCCTCACCATCGCAGCAGCCTTCCATTTCAGCAACGCCTGCTTCTTCGGTCTCAACCGCTTCTTCTGGATCTGGCTCTCAGCCTATCCATCCATCCTGTGGCTGCAGGGACGGGTGTTTGGACATATCGGACTATTTTCCTGATCCATCATCCGTCAGGCATGCCGTTTGGCTCTCGACTTCCGATATGCTGCGGCTTTAGCCCGGTTACCGCAAACCTCCATTGAACACCAGCGACGGCGATGGTTTTTGCTAATATCCAGGAATAACAACGTGCAGCTTGATCCCTCACAAGCTCTGATGTAGCGAAAATCAGCCTCACAGATAAAACGGGCACATTCGACAGCGATGCGCACAAGAAGGTCTCTCCCTCTCTCATACCGGTGCACCGTCACCAGTGTCGGATCCCCAAGCCTCGAGATCTTCGGAAATTGGGAACTGTTTGCCAGTATCTGGTTGATTCCATCAATGACGGTATGGTCAAGCGGCACTGCTTTTTCGGAAATCGCCAGATGGATGAATGCTCTGAAGGTTTCGCGAAACCGGCGTATGTCCTGCGCCACCTGCTCCAGCTCAACAGACCCTGTTTCAGCTTTCAGAAGCGCCAATTCCTCTGGCCGGCAAAGACCTGCCTGCACCATCCACTCCAGAATATCAGCTCCGGTTTCCAGCCAGTCATATATCGTGGTTTTCGGCGCAGCAATGCTGTTGAGAAAATCGAGTGCAACGCTTTCCCCTACAAATAAAGCATCCGGACGATCCAAAGACGTCATGGTTGAAACCTCGAAAGAGTGATTTTCAGTTCAATTCTCGCAGAATAACCTCAAAAAATCTTCTTTGGAAGTTACTCCTCACAAAAATGTAACTAGATAAATCATTTTTAGAAGGTTACTTATGCAATAACCTTTTAAATCAAAAATAGAAGGTTACCAGAAAAATAACGCAAACGAGAAAGACCGGTTCAACGTAATGCTCTGTTCAAGATCACGTTTGTCAGTTGCTTTTTCAGATCCATGCCATTCTCAGAAGAAAGTACCCTCATGAAAAAAATTCTTCACATTGTTGCCTCTCCGCGGGGAAAGGCATCCCAATCAACAAGTCTTGCAGAAGCGTATATTGCTGCCGAAACTCACACCAATCCGGGAAGTTCTGTTGACGTTCTGGATTTATGGAAAGAAGAACTGCCCGAATTTGACGGTGATAAAGCGGCCGCCAAAATGACTTTCTTCGGTGTCGGCGATATGAATGTGCAATATCAGACGGCCTGGGATCAGGTTGTCGCAATCACGGAGCGTTTTACAAGCGTCGATCTGTACGTTTTTTCCGTCCCCATGTGGAACGGCGGGATACCTTATAAGCTAAAACAGTATATCGACATTATTACTCAGCCGGGACTGCTCTTCGGCTTCGATCCGGATGCAGGTTATAGTGGCCTTCTCAGAAATAAAACAGCCCGTGTCTTTTATACATCCGGTGTCTTCGCGCCCGGCGCGCCTGCAAAATACGGTGCCGACTATCATTCGAGCTATTTATCCTGGTGGCTGGATTTCGTCGGCATTTCCGAACAGAAAACCGTTCGCTTCCAACCCTCTCTTCTGACAGAAGATCCTGAGAGTGCCCGTCTAGCCGCCCTCCAGCAATCCAAAGCCCTGGCAAAGATATCTTGAACAGTTCTGGCGAGGTAATCTCTGTCTGATCACCTCAGTCCTTGCTAAAACGGTTCCGTATAAGGCCGCAGTTCAACCTCCGAGGTCCAGGCACTGCGGTCTTGGGTGACTACAGACCAATAGGTTTTAGCAATTTCGTCGGGATGCAGCGCCTTATCCGGATTATCATAGGGCGCCCCTCTTTCCGGCTGGTAGATTGCCCCGTCGATTACGAAATGCGCTACATGAATGTTTTTTGGTGAAAGTTCACGGGCAAGGCTTTGACAAAGGCCACGCAAGGCGAATTTTCCCATGGCGAACGGGGCTGATTGGGCATAGCCTTTTATCCCGGCGGAAGCACCTGTGAAAAGCAGGCTGCCACCCCCTGCCTCAAGCATGGCTTTTGTCGCCAGACGAGCAACCAGCAAGGCGCCGAAGGCATTGGCCATCAAGACATCCCGCACCTGTTCCACATCCAGATCAGCAACCGGTCCGCGCGTATAGGCTCCCGCATTGTACACGACGAGATCCGGTGTTTGTGAGCGATTTGACAACTGATCGAATAAGGCCTCAACACTGTTTGCATCGGAAGCGTCGCAGCGAAACGCAGTGGCACCGGTATCACGGCACGAGGATTCCAGCTTTTGAATATTACGGGCCGCCAGCGCAACCTTTAATCCTTCCGCGGCGAACCGCCTGGCGAGCGAGGCACCAAGGCCCGGGCCTGCTCCGACTATAAGAGCGTTTTTCATGAATCAGACCTATCCGTCAAAGAAAGTAGGGAGGTGGCGGAGAAAAAGTCACCGGGATCCGTCTTCCGAGGGGCTTCCGCGGTAAACCGGCCTCAGGTTCTTAACCAGGTCGGCCTGAATGGCAGCGGTTGCCTCATTGAGGGCTTCCACCCCCATATCATGACCAACCTGAGTGCGAATAGGACGAGGAGAGGATGTTTCAACCAGCTCGACTATCCTGTCAGCAACATTCTTCGCGTCCGTTCCAGGATCCCCCTCATCAAACATATCCTGAAACATTCCCAGCAGGCGCTCCCGACCTTCCGTGAGATCTCCATAGGATGTCAGGCGGGCTCCATCTCCCGGAGCCGGTGCCGTTTTCACCAGATCAGTTCCGTGGCCGCTCGGCTCGACAAGAACTGAATCGATACCATAAGGTTCCAATTCATAGTGAAGTGTTTCACAATACGCCTCCATGGCCCATTTACTCGCGCAGTAGACGCCGAAATAAGGAATAGCGAAGCGTCCGGCTGCAGAACTCAGATTGATAATAAGACCGGATTTGCGCGCCCGCATATAAGGCAGGGCAGCGCGACAAGCCCGCACGATACCGAACATATTAACGTCAAAATACTGCTGCACCTGGTCAACCGTATAAGCCTCGGTCAGTCCGGTAGGCATAATCCCGGCATTATTGACCAAAGCATCAATCGGTCGCTTTTGCTCGATCTTTTCGATTGCGCTATTGGTGGAGTTTTCATCAGTAACATCCAGCTCAACAGCCTCCAACATAACGGCGTTGTCCGCCGCCCATCGCCGAAGAATCTCTGCTCTCTCCCTGTTTCTGCCCAGCACGTCGCGCATGGAGGCATACACGTAATGACCTTTGCTCGCGAGTGATTTCGCCGCCAGAAGACCGATACCCCGGCTGGCGCCGGTAATGAGGACGGTTTTGGAATATGACATGATTTAATCGCTTTCTTTAAATGTCGTTTTGAGGAACAGTTTCAGAGGCGTGCCGTTGCGAACCGCCTTCATCCGCGTCAACGCACCGCTCCAGGAATTCAAGAGCCAGTCAGCGGCTTCCGCATCACTGAGATGGGCAAGCCCAAGATCGGCTTTATCCGTTTCGGCAATACAATCAGCAATAACGGAACTAAGCGCCTGCCAGTGCGATTGCAGCGCTTCCTGAAAAGCGGGCTCTTCATCGGCAAGCTCCGTCGAGAGATTGCACATCAGGCAGCCCCGCGTGAAATCGAGAGCTTCAAACTCGTCATAAGCCGTTTCAAAAAAAATTTTGAGGCGATCAGCGGGCGAACAACCAGTATCTTTCAGAATATGTTCTGCAGAGGCCAATTGCTGTTCGTTATAATATCGGGAAACCTCAACGCCGAAATCTTCCTTGGATGAAAAATAATGATAGAAAGAACCTTTCGGAATATCTGCTTCCCGCAACAGATCATTGATCCCCACCCCGACATAACTATGCGTTCGAATAAGGTTAAGCCCTACCACCAGAAGTTTCGTCCGGGCATCGTTATAATGCTGTTCATTCCGTATACGCGCCATTGTCTCATGATCCGCTAGTCTTCATTTCTCAGTTTCAAATTATTATTAGACCAGTCTATTATTAATGTCAAACAACCAGATATTCAGGAGGAGAAACCTGAAAGTCCGTTTAATCTGCCAAGCCCGACATGCTTGGACCTAGGAGATTGTATCATAATTTTTGGGGATGAGAGTGGTGCCCCCGGCGGGATTGATTTCGAACGGGTTATAGAGGAATTAGAGGACTGGGAATATCAGCTTAAGTATGCTGATATCAACTTTGAGGAGTTGGGCTTATGAAACACTCCTCGTTGCGACCAGAATTCACAAAATCTTCTGCTCTTCCTGTCTCAAAGAAGACCAAGAAGAAACCACCGCCTTTCTCTATCCGCTTTACCCATGCCGAGCGAGCAAGACTGAAACGGGACGCCGGGCGTATGGCGTTGAGCAGTTATATTCGCCTGAAGCTGTTTGAAGATCCGGACGGACTGGGCGACATTAAACCCAAAGCCCGCCAGCATAGCCCGACCATGGATCATGTCTTGATAGCGCAACTGCTGGGTACCTTCGGTCAATCCGAACTTGGTCGCAGTATGCTGGCTCTTTCCATTGCCGCACAATCTGGTAGCTTGCCTGTTAATGATGAAACAACAGGCCAGATTAAAGAAGCCTGTAAGGATATCGCCCATATGCGTCATCTGCTGATCGTTGCGCTGGGCATCAAGGATCAGGAGGGTACATCTCCATGATCCTGAAAGGCAATCAACGAGGCGGCGCAAAGGATTTAGCTCTTCATCTGATGAAAGATGAAAATGATCATGTGGAAGTGCATGAGCTCCGGGGCTTTGCTTCTGATACTCTGATGGGGGCTTTTAATGAAGCCTACGCCATAAGCCGGGAACGAAGTGTAAGCAGTTTCTTTATTCCCTGTCCGTTAATCCGCCACAAGAGGCTGATGTCAAAACATCAGATTTTCTGTCCACCATAGAAGAGGCCGAAAAGAGGCTTAATCTCACAGATCAGCCTCGGGCTATTGTCTTCCATGAAAAGGAAGGGAGGCGTCACGCGCACGCGGTCTGGTCTCGGATTGATATTGAGCAGATGAAAGC
>DIYE01000326.1 GCA_002428885.1 Alphaproteobacteria bacterium UBA6062 | reverse complement strand
TGTGGCACTTTCCCTGGGGTCGCCCCCGCCGGCCATTAACCGGCACCGCATTTCCGTGGAGCCCGGACTTTCCTCTCCCTTCAAGAAGGCAGCGGCCATCCAGCCATCTGGTGGCCCCTCCTTACGCCGAGAGGGAGATCAGGTCAAGCGCCGGACCTCATTTTGAAGCGCTGCAGCCAACGCGCGGGTCTCAATATCCGCCTGCCCCGTAACACCATCCGGACGCCAATGGCGCTGAAAAGCAGCCGTTATAAAAGCAGGCGAGGCCTCCTCTCCATAGCCTATCTCATGGAGGGCCTGCCAATATCCGGCCTCGTCCGGCGGTGTCGCATTTCCGGCTTCCACCCAAAGGCCAACCCCGTTTTCAGCCAGCCGTTTCCAGTCAAACAGCTCGCCGGGATCCTGTTTCCGATCCGGTGCCAGATCAGAATGCCCGATCACATTGAGCGGAGAGATATCATGGCGCCCCACAATATCAGCGGACAGCACCAAAACGGCCTGCATCTGATCTTCCGGGAAGGGCCGGTAGCCAAATTCGTGCCCCGGGTTAACAATCTCGATCCCGATAGAGGCCGAGTTGATGTCCCTCTCTCCCCTCCAGGCGCCAAGCCCCGCATGCCAGGCCCGTTTATCCTCCTCTACCATCTGGAAGATCCGGCCATCTTCTTCAATCAGATAGTGAGCGCTAACCTGGGATTCTTTATCGCAGAGCCGCTCAAGGGCCGCCTGCCCGCTGGTCATCCCGGTATAGTGCAACACCAGAATGGTTGGCGTCTTGCCGTCCCGGCGGTCATTGAAATTCGGTGAAGAATGCCGGATCAGTTCCATCGGATGAAGCCCTACAAGCCCCGGCGCCGGGAGATCTCGTCATACGCCGCGTTGATTTTCGCCAGCTTCTCATTGGCCACATCAACAAATTCCTGGGGAAGACCTTCCGCAATCACCTTGTCCGGATGATTTTCCCGGATTAGCTTGCGATACGCTTTTTTAAGATCCTGATCAGAAATATCGGAAGATACCCCGAGAATCTGATAGGGATCGCGCACATCCTCACCCACATGATAGCCGCGGAACCGGTTATAGGCGTCTTCGTCAAAGCCAAAAATACCGGCAATATTCTGCAGGTAAAGATCCTCATCCGGATGCAGCACGCCATCGGCCATAGCGATGGAAAACAGGCCATGCAGCAGATCTTCAAGAACCTGCGGACTGCCTCTGAACATGCGCTCCACCTGGTGGGCATAGCCTTCATAACCTGCCGTGCTCTGGCGGGCCCGGTCAAAGACCTTGCCAAAATTGCTTTCCTCTTCCGGCGGGATACGGAAAACCCGTTTAAAAGCGTCAACTTCGTCGCGGGTTACAACCCCGTCCGCCTTGGCAAGCTTGGCCCCGAGCGCAACAACGGCAATGGTGAAGGCGACCTGTTTCAGGCTGGATGCATCCGGCCCACTCTCCTCCCCGTCTTCCGGGATTTCACGATATTTATCGACGACATGACCGGCAATACCACCGACCAGCGCGCCTAGCGGACCCCCCAGTAATAATCCGGCAGCTCCCCCAAAAATCTTACCCCAGACAGCCATTTTGTCTCTTTCAATTTCGATTATAAAACTATTCTAACAGCCTGATTTCGAAACGGCTATAAGATTGAGTTGTGAGATACAATTCATTAGGAACTGTCTCTGTCGCGTCTAATAGAGCTTGTCCGTTTTCCGATATAAAATGACTATTTATCGCAAGAAAGACTTATCATTCTCCCTTAAGGTAGCGCTTATATTTCGTTTTCTTTGCGCTCTGGATTATCAGTATGTCTCTTAAAAACTGGAAGAAGCCGGAAGTCCTGCTCATGATAACCGCAGCAGGATGGGGAGCGGGTTTTGCGACCTGGCTTGCCCTGTTGAACAATTTCGCCGTGGATGTGATTAGTTTCACCGGACGGGAAATCGGTATTCTCCAGTCCCTGCGAGAGGTTCCCGGCCTGCTGGCTTTTACCGTGATCTTTGTCCTGCTGATCATTGCCGAACAGAGACTGCTGATGCTGTCCCTGCTGGTCTTCGGTATCGGTGTCGCCATTACGGGCTATTTCCCCAGCGAAATGGGATTTTACCTGACAACAATCCTGATGTCCGTCGGTTTCCATTACCATGAGACGCTTCGACAGTCCCTCACCCTGCAACTAATCTCCAAAGAACGGACGCCGATTGCTATGGGACATCAGATATCGGCTCAGGCTTTTGCCTCCCTCGCGGTTTATGGCCTCATCTATATCGCAACGAAATTCGCCGGGATGGAATTTGCGGCCATTTATGCGCTGGGCGGTGCTGTTTCCATTTTTACGGCGCTGGTCGCCTGGACGGCCTATCCGCAGTTCAAGACCGAGGTCCTGCAGACCAAGAAAATTGTGCTTCGCAAGCGGTATTGGCTTTATTACGCCCTCACCTTCCTGAGCGGTGCCCGGCGACAGATTTTCATGGTATTTGCCGGTTTTATGATGGTTGAGAAATTCGGCTATGCGGTTTCTACCATCACGGCCCTTTATCTCGTCAATTACGCCATCAATGTCTTTCTGGCTCCGAAGATCGGCCGGCTGATTGCCCATTGGGGGGAACGCAAAGCGCTGATTTTTGAATATGTTGGATTAATGGGGGTCTTTACCGGCTATGCTTTCGTGCAAAATGCAGAGATGGCCGCCGCTCTTTATGTGATTGACCATCTGTTCTTCGCTTTTGCCATCGGTATTAAAAGCTACTTCCAGAAGATCGGTGACCCTAAAGATATGGCATCAACGGCCAGTGTCAGTTTTACCATCAACCATATCGCTGCGGTCGTGATCCCGGTCGCCTTCGGCATACTATGGCTGATCTCACCCGCCAGTGTCTTTCTGGCCGGTACGGCAATGGCCGCCTGCTCGTTAATCTGCTCCTTCAATATTCCTCTCAAACCGGCGCCCGGCAACGAAACCATCAAAGGCCCGCGTTTCCCGGAAGAAGAAGCTCTCATATCACAGCGCTAGAGTCAGAACCTGTCTCATTCCTCATCGTCAAACAGGATCCGATTAGCGGCACCGTCCAGATCGTCATACTGACCGGATTTCATACTCCACAGAAAAGCTGCCAGACCGAGGCCGCCCAGAAACAGGGCTACCGGGATAAGATAGATCAGCGCTGTCATTGTGCTGCCTTTCTGCCTGAAAGCTTCAGACGCATGGAATTAAAAACCACCACCAGAGATGAAGCGGACATAGCGATCGCTGCGAATAGAGGTGTGACAAACCCGAGGATGGCCAAGGGGACCGCAATCGCATTATAGAGGAAAGCCAGTCCGAAATTCTGTAAAACCAGGGTATGAGCAAAACGCGAGACTCTGACGGCTTCGGTCACTGCTACCAGTTTCCGGCCCTGGAAGACAAAATCCGCCGCTGTCTGGCTGACATCTGAAGCCGTTGCCGGTGACAGGGACACATGAGCGGCGGCAAGCGCCGGTGCATCATTGATACCGTCCCCGACCATCAGAACGGTCCGCCCCTGCTCTTTCAAAGCCTTCAGGCGGTCTACCTTTCCTTCCGGTCTGGTTTCCGCATGCCAGTCCGGGATGCCAGCTTCCGCAGCTATGTTGCGAACAACAGGCTCCTGATCTCCGGATAACAGTTCCACCGCTATTCCGAGCTTGCCAAGCGTTCTGACCGTCTCCGCCGCGTCACTGCGCAAACGATCCTGGAACAGGAACTGAACCGGATTTTCGCCCGGTTTTTTAAGCCACATTTCAGGCCCTTCCGCCGGTCCCGCCCGTTTCTCGTCAACACCGCACCACTGGCGGCTGCCAAGGCGGATTTCTCCCTCTCCGAGATTTACGCT
>DIYE01000171.1 GCA_002428885.1 Alphaproteobacteria bacterium UBA6062 | reverse complement strand
CCGGTCCACGATGATCCGGCGGTTTGACAAAGCACCGACCATTGTGCCGAACGCGGTTTTTGCAGATAAGGCCGTGACCAACTTTTCTGAAATGACTCACCGCCGTATCTATTGGAAAATCGGTGTCGAATATTCCACGTCTGTTGCCCAGCTTCAGGAAATCACCAACAGGATCAGAGAGTATCTCACGGATAATGCTGATTTCGCGCAACCGGGAGAAGCAACTCTGTTTGTTGTGACAGACAGTTTCAATGATAGCAGTATTGATATCATGATTTACTGTTTTACCAAGACGACAAATTGGGGCGAATGGCTCGAAATCAAACAAAATTTTGCCTATGCCATCAAGCATATCGTGGAAAGCGCCGGTAGTGGTTTTGCTTTCCCGTCTTTGTCCGTTTATCAGGGGATGGGGGCGGACCAGCCTGAAGCCTATATTCCGCCCACGGATGGGCGCGAGACGGCGGGACCTGCAAAGCCGTTTCAGGCAGGAGATGAAGGCTCCTGACTTTCCGGTGCTTCTATTCGGATTTGGTAGGTAAAGACATCCTTCTCTTCTGTTGCAGAGAGAAGGGAATGGCCGGAAACATGGCAGTAGTGTTCAAAGTCTATGCGGGATGCAGGGTCTGTAGCGATAACCGTCAGAAGATCACCGGCTTTAAGGCGTTTGATCGCTTTTTTTGCTTTTAGAACCGGTAGCGGGCAATGCAGACCTGATGTATCCAGAGTTTGATGTGAAGCACTCACTTTTGTGTCCCCGTGGTGAATATGGGAGGCACTATACCCAGAATCCCTAGGTCGTAAACTTATAAATACAGCCCAGTCAGCGAAGTGGTTTTTGTTGGAAACGATCCAGGAGATTGGCAAGGTGAGGGTGATGGTCGAGAATGACACCACTTGCATTTGTCAGGCAGAACATATTTTTGAGGTCTCGGAAAACAAACTGTGTGTGTTGCTCTGAGTTTATGAATAAGGCAGCACCGACAAATTCCGGATCATTTACGACATGGGCAATACTGTAGCAGGATTGCGGAATGTCATTGAGAAAAGCATATCCGCACCATAGCCGGGTGAGACGGCGGTTTTCAAAACAGTTTTGAATTTCCCGCAGGTGTGAGTCCCGAAGGGGTTTTGCCGACAACATAGTCGGCGCAGGATTAGCGCTGAATTCTGAAGCATATCTCTGAAAATCAATAACAGTCGACATAACGGCTATCCAGAATGTTGCGGTGTTTTGCACAATAAACTCTACTCTTTCACAGCCCCCTTAACAGGATATTTAGAAGAACAGTTAATTTTATAAAAATGTGAAATAAAGGTGATTTTTTACCTGTCTAACAGGGTCAGGGTTAACGTTTTTTACACCGGATACTGCCATCTTCAGAAAGATTTGGATTGTTCCTGTTAACCAAGCAATTATTTGTATTTTTATCGGGGTTTTAATTAACGAATGTCGAGTGCTGCCGATCATATTCCTGAAAATGAGATGTCGGGAAATTCGGATGAAGAGGTCGAGGCGGTGAGGGAGAAGAAGCCCGCCGGACCTGTGGAGCATCACGAAATTGGTGAAATGGCTCATTTCCTGAGGGCCTTTGGTCGGAACAAGAACGAGGTGGTCAAGACCCTGATGGCCAGCAGTTTGCAGATTGTTGGCCTGGACGAGGTAAAACGGGAATATGAAGGGAAATGGGAAAAGATAGAGCATCGGGTCAACCAGGCCGTCGATGCTTTCTTTACCAAGAAGCTCCGAAAACAGGATACCTTCGTTCATTTGGAGGAGGGGCGTTTTGCCCTGATCTTTGCCAATATGAGCCGGGAAGAGGGGCTTGCCCGGGCCATGGAACTGTCCCGGGAACTGATCAACATGCTGTTTGGCGAAATGCCGGGTGTTGAACTGATTTCCGTCGAGGCCATGGTACTGGATGTGGACGTTATCGGTGCCATCGATGGCCTCAACAGCTTAGAGGAGGTAATTCATTACTTCCAGGAAGCCATTCAGGAAACGGAAAAGCGTGAAGAACAGCAATTCAAGGAAGCTGAATCCGAATTAACAATCATGTTCCGGTCTGTTCTTAACCATCGCAAACAGCTGATTTCGGTCTCAGAAGTGGTGCCGGCACGTCGGACCGGAGATCATCTGGAAATTGTACCGGACAATGATCCCATTTTCAGCGGCTCTGCCAGACTGCGGTCTGAGCTGGACCTGTTGCTGCTTAAAGAAGCCGGCAGCGTGATGGAAACACTGGGGTCTCTCGGTAACAAACCGATTATTCTGATAACCGTTGCCTTCGAAACACTGGCGAATGCCTATTGCCGTAAAAATTACGCAGAAATCATGAAAGACCTGCCGGAATATACCCGGCGGCATTTGATTTTGAATGTGGAAGGAGTGGCAAAAGGAATCCCCAATAGCCGCTACCGGCAAATTCTAACGCCTCTAACATCAACGATCCTGGGATTTTCTTTCGAAGTAGAAAAAGATTGGGATTGCTTCCATGCCATTTCCGATCTGCCGGTCATCGCACTGACGGCTTCAGGTAATGATCCCAAAGACCTTCCCTGGATTCAAAACCAGTTCTTTAAAGCCAAGGAGAATGGTATTAAATGCGCCTGGCGCGGGCTGGCAGATGATTCTCTTGCCCGCTATGCTTTTAAAATTGATGTTGACTATGTAAGTGGCCCCGCCATCAGTGCCAGTCAGGAAGCACCTGTCCGGCCTTTTTCTTTAAAGCGGTCTTAAGCCTCTCTCTCCAGAACGCAGAAAAGCTCTACATGGGGTGACCACAGGAACTGGTCGACGGGAGTAACGGGTCCCAGCTTGAAACCGGCTCTCACGAGCTCTGCCGCATCGCGTGCAAATGTCACCGGATTGCAGGAAATAGAGATGACTTTCTGCACCGTACTTTTCGCCAGTTCTTCCGTTTGAGACTGAGCGCCGGCTCTCGGCGGATCAATAATGACTGTTTCAAACCTGTTTAACTCCTCCGCAAGAAGAGGGCGTCTGAACAGATCCCGGCATTCCGTTGTTATCGGCAACATCTTGACGTTTGCGGCTTTTTGTAGAGACCGGATAAGATTCTCATCTCCTTCGATTGCGTGGACGGATTTTGAAAGCCGGGCTGCCGGCAGTGAAAAACTGCCACATCCGCAGAATAGATCCGCGATGGCCTGACGTTTCGGTAGTGCCTTTTCCAGCAGGTTAATCAACGCTTCCTGTCCTTGATGTGTTGCCTGCAGGAAACCGCCGGGAGGAAGAGCAACCTCATCCTGTCCGATGGAGATCAGGGGAGGGCTTATCTCCGCCATGATATCCAGTCGTTTTTCCTCTTCCTGATAAACAGAAATTCTGGAGAGGGATTGTTCCTGACAGAAAGCCGCCAGTGTTTCCCGTAAAGAAAGATCATCGGTCAGGTTCGCAGTGATAAGCAGATCCGGTCCGTTCGTTGTTTCGGTTATCATGAGGCGGGCCTTGCTGTTCCGCGGCATGATATCAGCGAGCATCTGCCGGAGCGGTTTGACCAGGGAAAACAGGCCCGGCGTGATCAGCGGGCAGTCGCCGACGTCAAAAACCTGATGGCTGCGCCGGATATGGTATCCGATCATGACCCCTTTCTTGCGCTTGGAAGCGACGAATTCGACACGTCGGCGTGATTGAGCAGGGCTGATAATAGGGCTCAGGATATCCATTGTGGAAAGTCCTGCGGTGGTCAGTATCTGGTGAACACGATCCTGCTTCCAGTCTGCCAGCGGTGCAGGAGCGATATGTTGAAGGTTGCACCCGCCGCAGGTTCCGAAGTGACGGCAGGTTGGATTTTGCCTGTCTTTGGAGGGTTCGATCAGCGTTTTAAGGGTTGCGGCAACACCCTTCCCCCTTTTTTCCGCCTCTTCTGCTTCCAGCTTATCGCCAATGGCAGAGAAGGGGATATACCAGGGCTGATTGTCGAGATGTGCAACGCCGTCCCCGCCGGCACCGAGGGCTTTGATGTCAAGAACCGGCATTTTTCTGTGCTCCCATCAGATACTCATGGTTACCGTCGCTTCCGGTGATCGGGCTGTCAACTGTCCCGAGGCACTGCCATCCAGGGAGAGCATTGATCCAGTTTTCCAAATCGTACCGCACCTGTTCCGCCAGATCCGCATCTCGGACGATGCCGCCTTTGCCAAGATTGCCTTTGCCAACCTCAAATTGCGGTTTGATCAGCGCCAGAAGATGTGCATCCGGGGCACATAAATTGAGAACGGCAGGCAGTAGTTTTTTCAGAGAAATAAAACTGGCATCCGTCACAACCAGGTCCAGCGGGTCAGGAATGTCATCACGGGTTAAGTGGCGGGCGTTGATACCTTCCATATTGATCAGCCGTTCTTCGCGCTGAAGTTTTCCATGGAGTTGTCCGTGCCCCACATCGACAGCGTAGATTTTGCCGATGCCTCTTTTGAGCAGTACTTCTGAAAACCCGCCGGTTGAGGCCCCGATATCAGCAGCAATGCGCCCTTTCACATCCGGTGAAAAATGCTCCAGGGCCGCCAGAAGCTTGTAGGCACCTCTACTGACCCAGTCATCTTCCGGAATATCAAGGTGAATGTGACTGTCGTCTTGAATTTTCCGGTTGGGCTTCAGCGCAACAGTACCATCCACCTGGACACGACCCTCTTTTATAAAAGCCTGTGCCTTTGCCCGGCTCTCGCAGAGGCCTCTGCTAACCAGTTCAAGATCCAGTCTCCTGTTTTCCCCGATCATTGTCAAAGAGCGGAAAGGTTGGATTTTCCGTCGGCCTGGAGTTCAAAAGCGTTAAGGGCAGCATCGACGATCTGCTGGGCATTGAGCCCGGCTGTGTCGTACATGGCTTCAGGTTTGTCCTGATCAATAAAGAGATCGGCCATACAAAGCGGCCTGACTTTTAAACCGCCGTCCAGAAGGCCGCTCATAGCAAGGAACTGCATGACATGGCTGCCGAACCCGCCAACGGCACCTTCTTCCACCGTGATGAGAAGCTCATGGCTTGCAGCAAGGGTACGGATGAGATCCTCATCGAGAGGTTTGCAGAAGCGTGCATCCGCAACCGTCGTTGAAAGACCCTTTGCATCCAGTGTCTCTGATGCCGAAAGGGCCTCTGACAAGCGTGTGCCGAAGGAAAGGATGGCGATTTTGCTGCCTTCTTTGATAACGCGACCCTTACCGATCTCCAAAACGTCGCCTTTTTCCGGCATATCAACACCAACACCCTCCCCGCGCGGATAGCGGAAAGAGCAGGGGCCTTGGTCATAGGCAGCGGCGGTTGCAACCATGTGTTTAAGCTCGGCTTCATCTGCGGCGGCCATAACAACCATATTCGGCAAGGTCGCAAGATAGGTGGTGTCGAAGGATCCGGCATGTGTGGAACCGTCTGCGCCCACCAGTCCGGCTCGGTCGATGGCAAAGCGAACCGGCAGGTTCTGGATAGCCACATCATGGACAACCTGGTCGTAAGCCCGTTGCAGGAAGGTTGAGTAAATGGCGACAAAAGGCTTCAGTCCTTCCGTGGCCATACCAGCGGCAAAGGTTACGGCATGCTGCTCGGCAATACCGACATCAAAGCAACGCTCCGGATAGGCCTGTTCAAACAGGTTGAGGCCGGTTCCATCCGGCATGGCAGCCGTGACGGCCACAATGCTGTCATCGTCCCGGGCTTCCTGGATCAGGCTTTCCGCAAAGACTTTGGTATAGGAGGGTGCATTCGGTGTCGCCTTGGCCTGCGCACCCGTAATCACGTCAAATTTTGAGACGCCATGATATTTATCCGCCGCTGCTTCAGCAGGCGCATAGCCTTTCCCTTTTTGAGTTACGCAATGAATCAGGATGGGACCGTTTTCCGAATCCCGGGCGTTTTTTAAGATAGGGATCAGATGCTCCAGATTATGGCCGTCAATGGGACCGACATAGAAGAATCCCAGTTCTTCAAACAAAGTCCCGCCTGTCACCATCCCCCGTGCAAATTCTTCCGCCCGCTTGGCAGTTCTTTCCAGCGGGTCCGGCAATCTTGAGGCGATCTGCTTCATCATTTCCCGCAAACTGCGGTATGAGCGACCAGATAATAATCTGGACAGATAGGCACTCATGGCACCGACCGGCGGGGCGATGGACATGTCATTATCATTGAGAATAACAATCTGGCGACTGTCCATGGCACCGGCGTTATTCATGGCTTCATAAGCCATGCCGGCACTCATGGAGCCGTCCCCGATTACCGAGATAACGTGATTTTTACGGTCCTGAAGATCACGGCCAACGGCCATGCCAAGGCCGGCAGAAATAGAGGTCGAGGAATGCGCTGCACCAAACGGATCATAGTCGCTTTCGGACCGTTTGGTGAAACCTGACAAACCTCCACCCTGACGTAAGGTTCGGATCCTGTCCCGCCTTCCTGTCAGGATTTTATGGGGATAGCATTGGTGACCCACATCCCAGATCAGGCGGTCTTCCGGTGTGTTGAAAACATGATGGATTGCGACCGTCAGTTCCACAACCCCCAGGCCTGCCCCTAGATGTCCGCCGGTTACCGATACGGCATCAATGGTTTCGCGCCGGAGCTCATCAGCCAGTTGAATAAGTTGCTCAGTGGAAAAATCGCTCATGTCGCTTGGTTTGCGAACCGTATCGAGCAGCGGTGTTGTCGAAGATTTTGTCACGGTACAACTCGTTTACTTATTGCGTTCTACAGTGAAAATGGCGGCATCCCGGAGCAGGTCGGCATTTTCCTTGAAAGCGGACAAATGACTGATTGCCTGACGGGACAGCATTTCCGCGTGGATTTTCGCCTTTTCCAGCCCCATCAGGGATACGAATGTGGCTTTACCGGCATCAGCGTCTTTTCGCGTTGCCTTGCCCATTTCCGTCGCCTCACCTTCTGCATCCAATATATCGTCCGTAATCTGGAAAGCGAGACCGAGATCATGGGCATAGGCGCGAAGGGCTGTTGTCTGGGCCGGTGAAGCATGGCCGAGGATCGCGCCGGCTTCACAGGCGAAGGTAATTAATGCTCCTGTTTTCATCTGTTGCAGGCGGGTTATTGTCGGCATGGAAATCTCCTCCGGGTCGGAATAGATATCCATTGTCTGTCCGCCTACCATGCCGTGTGCACCGGAGGCCAGGGCCAGCTTGTGAAGCAGGGCAGCCCGAACGCTGCCGGATGGGTGAGTTTCCGGATTGGCAATAATTTCAAAAGCCAGCGACTGCAGGGCATCGCCTGCCAGCACGGCAATGGTCTCGTCAAATTTCTTGTGAACCGTTGGAATGCCGCGCCTGAGGTCGTCATCATCCATGCAAGGAAGGTCGTCATGGATCAGCGAATAGGTGTGCAGAATTTCAAGAGCTGCGGCAACACGGACAGAATAATCCCGCGACACATCAAAAAGATCGGCGCACTGGATCACCAGAAAAGCCCGCAGCCGCTTACCGCCGGAGAGGGTGGCGTAGCGCATGGCTTCATGTAACTGATGTTCAGGGCTTTCATGATCGGGAAGAAAGGTACTTAATTCCCGGTTCATAAGGTCAGCCGTCTGTCTCAGTGCCTTGGCAAATTTGTCTTCCATTCAACTACTCGGTCAGATCACAACTGAAATGGGGCGGGCTGCTGATTATTCAACATTTGCCGGTTGGGTGGACAGGGTACCGTTCTGATTGACAATCCGGTCAACACGCTCTTGCGCCGATCGCAGCCTGGCATCGCAATGCTGCTTAAGGAGAGAGCCACGGGTATAAATATCAATCGATTGATCCAGATCCACATTTCCGGAATCCAGCTTTTCGACAATCTGTTCAAGTTCCTTAAGCGCTGCTTCGAAACTCATTTCGGCGATATCCGCAGGGATTTCAGGTGACTCAGACATAATCTCTCCTTTGCGCCCTTATACTCCTACTCTAGCCCTCTAGCAACGTCTTCACATGGATTTCAGCGCTTTCTGCTAGCCCGAGCAGATCATAACCGCCTTCCAGAACAGAAATAAGGCGACCGCCGCAGTGTTTTGCGGCAATGGCCATCAGTTTTTCTGTTGCCCAGTGATAATCTTCCTTGCCCAGATTCATATTTGCTCGTTCATCCCGGTGATGGGCATCAAACCCGGCGGAAAGAAACAGCAGATCCGGCGAAAACCGATCCAGGGCGGGAAACACACTCTCTTTCATAGCGGTTCGAAATTCAGGACTTCCGGCTCCCGATGGCAGGGGAATATTGATGATATTGCCTTCCACGCCGGTTTCATGGACATGTCCTGTTCCGGGATAAAAGGGAGCCTCCTGATGGGTGGAGATATAAAGAAGATCCGGATCCTTTTCGAACATTGCCTGGGTGCCGTTCCCGTGGTGGACATCAAAATCCATCACGGCAATTTTTTGAACACCGTATTTTTCTCGCGCATAGAGGGCGCCAACCGCAATATTATTGAACAGGCAGAAACCCATCGCGGTTGCTTGTTCGGCATGGTGCCCGGGTGGTCTGATGGCACAGAAGGCATTGGTGTCTGTTTCGCCGACAACAGCATCTACGGCATCGCAGACGGCACCGGCAGCTCGTAAGGCCGCATTCCGGCTGCCGGGAGACATAAAGGTATCCGGATCAAGTTGAATAATCCCGACATCAGGTACGGCCTTGAGGATCTTCTCCACATAATCCGGCGTATGTACCAATTCCAGCCGATCGGTGGAGGCGAGAGAAGCTTCATGCCGGATGAGTGCATCGAACGCTTCTTCCTCGAGCCGGTGCAGAACCATGCGAAGCCTGTCGGCCATTTCAGGATGTCCGGGACCGGCATCATGGAATAGGCAGTCTTTGTGCGTGAATAAATGCGTGGTCATCGTTGCCCCTGACAGTTTACGGCCTGATGTTCACACTCTTTTGTCAGATTTTCCTATTGATTTCAAATTTTGTCAGTCAAAATAGACGGATCTGGGCGATGGCTGCGTTTTAGGTAATACCCATGCAGCTATTGGGAATTTCTAGGCGGTCTGAAAAAAAGATGAAAACAATAAGTCAGATAGTGTTGCTCGCTCTATTTCTGGGAGGCGGCTATGCCGGATGGCAATATCGGGAAAGCCTGCCGGTTATTGGATCGTTTTTTGAGCAACCCGCCAATCAGGCTAACGGCAAGAAGCGTAGAGGTTCAAGGAGTACCGGTGTTATTGTCGGTGAGTTGAGGCAGCAGGATCTGCCGCGTATCGTGACAGCCGTGGGTACATTGCAGGCGCTGCAATCCGTTGACGTCACGGCGAAAGTGACCGCTAAAGTACAGGAAATTCTGTTTGAAGAAGGGGCTTTCGTTCAAAAGGGAACGCCTCTTTTGCAGCTGGATGCGACTGAGCCAAAGGCACAACTGGCCGAATCGCAGGCCGAACTGGTTAATAGTCGCAAACTACACGAACGTGCGCGGAAACTTCTCAGAAGCGGTAATACGCCGAAAGCTCAGGTCGATCTTCTGCTGTCTGAAATGCAGATCGCGGAGGCGAAAGTCGCGGCAGGCAAGGCTAGACTGAATGATTATACGATCCGTGCGCCTTTCACCGGAACGCTCGGCTTCCGGGATGTGAGCAGCGGTGCCCTCGTGCGGCCCGGTGATATCGTGACAACTCTTGATGATACCTCCCGGTTAAAACTGGATTTTGACCTGCCGGAAAGTTATCTGGCGAATATCCGGGCAGGACAGAGCTTCGCGACCAGAAGCGTGGCTTATCCGGAACGTTTGTTCGAAGGTAATGTTCGGACCATTTCCACCCGAATTGATCCAGTGACCCGCGCCGTACAGATCCGCGGTGAAATTCCCAATGAAGACAATTTACTGAAGCCCGGTATGTTCCTGTCTGTCCAGCTTCAGATCGGTCTGGTGCGGGATGCTCTCCTGGTGCCAGAGCAGGCTATTATTGTCTCCGCCGCCGGACATTTTGTATTTGTCGTTGAGGAGGGTAAGGCGTATCGGAAGCAGATTTCTGTCGGGGAGCGAATTCGTGGTTGGGCGCAGGTTGTCTCTGGTCTTAAAACTGGCGCCGTGGTTGTTACCGAAGGATTGCAGAAAGTCAGGGATGGCCGGGCCGTCAAGATCGTTGAGCGGCAAAAGGCTGATACAGCGGCTGATGCCGGTAAGGTTCCAACCCAATGAAATTGCCTGATCTCGCTATCAAACGGCCCGTTCTGGCGATCGTCATGTCGCTGGTCCTGATCCTGTTCGGCCTGTTTTCCTATCAGACACTTAGCGTTCGGGAATATCCGAATGTTGATAAACCGAATGTCTCGATCAGTACTACCTATCGCGGGGCTTCTGCAGATATTATCGAAAGCCAGATTACCCAGGTGATCGAGGACGCCGTTGCCGGTATTGGCGGGGTAACACGGATCAATTCCAGCAGCCGGGAGGAATCTTCTTCGGTCAATGTGGAGTTTGATTTATCGCGGGATATCGAAAGCGCCACCAATGATGTGCGTTCCCGGGTTTCGCGTATCGTGTCCCAATTGCCGGATGAAGCTGATGCGCCGCGCATTTCCAAGACGGAAAGTGACGCCCGTCCCATCATGTGGCTTTCCATGACCAGTGCGCGGATGGGGCCATTGGAACTGACGGATTATGCAGAACGCAATCTGGTGGACCCGTTATCAACGGTTAACGGGGTTGCCAGTGTGCGCATTGGCGGTGCCCGGCGCTATGCCATGCGGATCTGGATTGACACCTCGGCGCTGGCCGCTCACAGCCTGACCGTTCAGGATCTGGAAAATGCCATTCGGGCGCAAAATGTCCAGTTGCCGTCGGGCCGGATCGAGTCTGCCGAGCGGGAATTTAATATCCGGACGGAATCGGATCTCAAAACACCTGAAGAGTTTCGAAGGGTGATTGTCCGCAATGACGAGAGAGGCATGATCCGATTGGGCGATGTTGCCGAGGTGGAAGTTGGTGCGGAAAATGAGCGTACGGGTCTTCGGGTCAATGGACAGGCTGCAATCGGGCTCGGCGTGATCCGCCAGTCAGGCTCGAACGTTCTGGAGGTTGCGGAAGGTGTCAAGGATGTTGTCGACCGGTTGCAGTCTTCCCTGCCGGACGGTGTGAACCTGATTGTTTCCTATGATCAGTCTGTTTTTATCAGCCAGTCTATACAGGAAGTCTTTATCGCCCTTGGTATCGCGATGGTGCTGGTGGTTCTGGTGATATTTGTCTTCCTGAGATCCGTGCGGGCGACTTTTATTCCGGCTGTTGCCATTCCGGTCTCTATCATTGCGACTCTGTCGATCCTGGCTGCCCTTGATTATTCGGTGAATGTGCTGACCTTGCTCGCCCTCGTCCTTGCCATTGGGCTTGTGGTGGATGATGCCATCGTTGTGCTTGAAAATATTCACCGGCGGATTGAACTTGGAGAGCCGCCTTTACTGGCGGCCAGTCGTGGATCAAAGCAGGTGGCATTTGCAGTTATTGCAACGACCGTTGTGCTGGTCGCCGTTTTCCTGCCCATCTCTTTCCTGGAAGGAACAACCGGTAGATTGTTCCGGGAGTTTGGCGTTGCTGTTGCCGCGGCGGTGATGTTTTCCAGTTTTGTTGCGCTGACCCTGACGCCGATGCTCTGTTCCAAGCTTCTGGTGGAACAAAGCAAGGAAGGCATCTTCTATCGTTCTACGGAACTGATCTTTGATAAGCTTGCTTCTGCATACCGGTTCGGTCTCAGATTTGCTGTAGCACTGCCTGTCGTGATCATCGCCGTTGCTGTGCTGGTGTCGGCCGTGGCCTACGAGTTTTATAACCGTCTGCCCAAGGAGTTCGCACCCACTGAAGATCGCGGTATTTTCTTTATCCCGGTCAAAGCTGTGGACGGCGCGAGCTTTGAGTATACCGAAAGGAATGTCCGAAAAATCGAAGCCCTGCTTAATCCGCTGGTTGAGCAGGGGGATGCAGTTCGGGTTTTTGCGCTGGTTGGCAGTTTCTCAAGACCGGGCCCGGTGAATACCGCCTTTATGTTCTCCCGCCTGGTTCCCTGGGAAGAGCGGGAGCGCTCCCAGCAGGAAATCGTGCGATCTATATTTCCCGGGCTGCTTTCCATTCCCGGTGTTCGTGCATTTGCGATCAATCCGGCCAGCCTTGGACAGCGGTCCTTTGGTGCTCCTGTTGATGTGATTGTGCGTGGACCGTCCTATGAGGTGATCAATGAATGGGTCGACCGGGTCATTGAACGGGCGTCGGAAAATCCCGGTCTTCTCAATGTGGACAAGGATTATTCGGAAAGCCAGCCGCAGATTTTTGTGGATATCGATCGGGACCGGGCTTCCGACCTTGGGGTTTCCATTGCGACCATCGGCCGGACGCTTGAAACGCTGATGGGTTCTCGTAATGTAAGCACTTATGAAGAGGGCGGAAAACAGTATGATGTCATTATGCGGGCGCGGATTGAGGATCGCAGCAGCCAGAATGATCTTGAGAAAGTTTATGTAAGATCTGACCGCTCAAATCGGCTGATCCCGCTTTCCAATTTTGTCTCTCTTAACGAAGCGGCCGGATCAGCGGAGCTTAAGCGAACAGATCGGCTGCGGGCCGTTCGCATTACGGCATCACTGGGCCCGGGATATACCCTGGAGCAGGCTCTGGGCTATCTGGAAAATCTGGTTGAGGAAGAAGCAACAGATGAGGCTCGTATTTCCTTTGGTGGTCTCAGCCGAACTTTTAAAGATTCCAACAAAGCGCTGCTTTTTACATTTGTCACCGCTTTCCTGGTTGTTTTCCTTGTTCTGGCGGCCCAGTTTGAAAGCTTTATCCATCCGATCATTATCATGACCTCTGTTCCGCTGGCGGTGACGGGTGCGCTCGGGGCCATGCTGTTTTATGGCCTGTCGCTGAATGTTTACAGTCAGATCGGCATCATCATGTTGATTGGGTTAACGGCGAAAAACGCCATTCTTATTGTGGAATTTGCCAATCAGCTCCGGGATGAGGGGATGAGTGTGAAAGAAGCCGTTGTCGAGGCTTCTGTCATTCGTTTGCGTCCTATTCTGATGACGACTATCTCCACGGCACTTGGCGCTGTGCCGTTGGCTATGGCTGCAGGAGCCGGGGCGGAAAGCCGGGAAACAATCGGCGTTGTGATTATCGGCGGTGTCCTGTTCTCGACTTTTCTGTCTCTTGGGATTGTTCCGGTTTTCTATCTCTTACTGGCCCGTTTCAGTAAACCTTCCTCTTACCTTTCCGATCATCTCAACCAGTTGGAACATAAGTTTCGCACGCGGGAAAATTAAGAGTGAGATGAACGATGAAAGAACGCGGATTTCTGTTGACCTCACGGGGGTTACCGAAAATTTTAACGAAGTTTTAAGATCGTATCCCTAGATTTTGGCTGACCGTGTTCCATCTTTTGAAGAGTATTGCGGGGGGAGACATTCATAAAACCCGGGTTATTCTTTGGGCAGTTTTCCGGCAACGTGTCTTTGAAAATTCGCCGGAAAGCGGCATTGGCTGAATGAGTGAATGAATTCAACATTCGGTCATGTGTTGTTTGTGTTTCTGACTAACAGGCTAAAAGCCTGAATTAGGATCAGTATGGAGTTATCAGAGAAGAATAATGCCTGCGTTTCGTTGCTTCTGCTCTCAGACGAGCCGGACGTCGCGCATTATTTGCACGCTTCCCTGACAGATCCGGCCATCTGTTTTTCCACAACATCCCTGATTGATCAGGATCATTTGTTAAACGCTGCTACCCTCGCGGATATCCTGGTTTTCTATGTCGGAAAATTTGGCTTTCAGCATTCTTTAAGAGCTTTGAAGGCCCTGAACAGTCAGGAGCCACCGGTTAAGGTTCTGATTATCGATAAAGCCGCGACGCCAGAAAGGGCTGTTTCCGCCATGAAAGGCGGTGCTGATGATTATGTTGCTCATCGCGGCGACAACAAGGATCTGAAGGCACTGATCGAACAGGCTTGTATGGACAACCTGCTGAGTTTGCCCGGCCATACTCCTCTTGTTTCAGGACGTCAGGAACGACGTCAGCTTAAATCGCTGCATTTGAAGGTACGGGAATTGGTGCGAGCTGCCGGGCGTCTTGCAACCTGTACTTCCTTGCAGGAGGTGTGTGAAGGGTTGCTGGAAACACTGGGCGGCGTTCTGGGGGCGACAGGCGGTAGTTTATATCTTGCGGAAGATGATCATTTAAAGCAGGTCCATTCGCTGGATCCCGGTCATGCACCCGAGCTCCTGCCACTTCCTCTGGAAGAGGGCAGTATCTTCGAGCAGGTTTACCGGACCGGAGAGCCTATTCTGCTGACCAGTGAGGATGAGATCCGCCAGATGAAATCCAATGGCTGGGCCGGATATGAAGCCAGTAATCTCCTGGTTTACCCGTTGGTTCGCAAGGATGGAGAGCCTATCGGTATTTTTTCTCTTCACGGTAAGCTGGGAGATGATTTTACCAAAGAGGACAGAGATATTGTCCTCATTCTTGCCTCTTATTCCCGTGAAACTATTCGGGCACTCTATGCTCAGGAACAATCGGCTAAAACCTTCGGCAGTCTTCGGAAGACTTTCGAGAATATGAATGAAGGGATTGTGCTCTTAAATCCAAACCGGGAGATCGTCCATTTTAACCAGAAACTCCTGGCCCTGACCGGTCTGTCAGAAGAAGAGATTTCCATTGGCCGGAATATCGCGGAGATTTATCGGACATTCTACACGCGCGGTGATGTGGCAGATCGGATGCAGGGTAAATGTCCATGGACGGATCTGTCTGAAAATTATGAATATCTTCATCGCTGTCAAAACGGCACCATGATTAATGTCGCCGGGAATTACATGGAAGACGGCGGCTATGTGCTGACATTTACCGATATCACCCGGCAGAAGGAATGGGAAGTCCAGCTCTATCAGGCTAAGGAAAAAGCCGAAGCCGCCAGCGTGAGTAAAACCAACTTCCTGGCTAATGTCAGTCATGAATTACGGACACCTCTCAATGCCATCATCGGTTTTGCCGAAATGATTAGCAATGAGGTTTTCGGCGCACTGGGGAATGAGCGATATGAAGAATATGTCAAACATATCCACGACAGCGGTTCTCATCTTTTGCACTTGATCAATAATCTGCTGGACCTGTCAAAAGTTGAAGCCGGGAAATTCGAACTGCAGGAAAGTGATGTTCATTTATCAGAACTGATCCGGAATTCCATGAATTACTGCCGTAACCAGGCGGATGAAACCGGTGTTTCCCTAATCCTTCAGGAAGGAGCCGAAATCGGGCTGGTTCGGGCAGATGAAAATGCTCTTCGCCAGATCCTTCTGAACCTGTTGTCAAATGCAATTAAATTTACGCCGAAAGGCGGAACGGTGACGGTCTTTACCGATCTGACCGGGGATGGCGATGTGCGTGTGACCGTCCAGGATACCGGCATTGGTATGGAGGAAAAATCTATCAGCGTTGCCCTGCAACCGTTTGGGCAGATTGAAAATGCCTTTAACCGGAAATATCCCGGAACGGGCCTCGGACTGCCGCTGGTTTCCTCGCTTGTGGAACTGCATGGCGGGCGTTTTGATATCAAAAGCGCTTTGGGTGAGGGAACAACCTGCAGCCTCAACATTCCCTGTAAGAGGGCTGCCTAGACTGCAGGCCGTTGATTTTAAAAGGCCTTCGCCGTTTTTCTTGCCTTGTTTTTTCTCACGAGCATAAGCAATCCGGTTACACCGGTGACCAGGATGGTCAGTAATGTCAGGACGACAATCAGGTCCCGGGCAAGCATCCCGGTCAGGGGCATCAGGAAATTCCATTTGTGGAACATGGAAAAAGAGAAGATCTCCGCAGCGTCAGCCGCTGAGTTTCTGTCCACAAGAACGCCGGTGACCGGATCCATGAAGGCGACACCTCCAATATCAGGCGGGAGTGTCACTTCCCATACCGGCAGACGTTTGTTCCGGAAATCATACCCCATACCGAAATGGGTTACTTTTCGGCTCGTCAATACTGTTTCAGGGTAGATAGAGAAATGTGCTCTCGCCAGATCTTCAGCGAATTTCCGATCTGTAAATTCGGAATGCCTGCCTGTCTGGGTATCAATATAAAAAGCACTCTTCTCATGGGACGTGCCGGCAAAGCGTTTAATTTCTGACAGGCTTTCTCCTTCTTTGCCGGCGGGAAGGCTCACCCTCACAAGAAGGTCTCCGTCGGCCGAGGGGATAAAGCTCATTTCATTGACGGCTGCCGCCTCTTCGGAAAATACAGGATTTTGTACCTTCGCCAGTTGTTTAAGGGAAAAGGCTTGCCCTAACGCAATCCCGTGATTGCTCTCTGCGGTCGATGAGTAAACCAGGTGATAAACGCCGCTGCCCAGCAGGGCGAGAAGAGGCAGCCATATCCCATAGGACAGAAAATTGTGGAGCTTCCTTTTTTTCTCCCGGACTTTACGTCTTTTGACCGTCAGTACCAGAATGATCCCGCTAACGGAGACAATGGTTAGGCTGATTAGCAGAACAAGCATCACGCCAAGGCGAACAGGCTCTGCCTTATCCAGCCAGTTAGCGGTATGGAGCAGGCCGAACAGAGCTTGCAGGGAGGTTTTCCAGTCATTCGTATGACCGGCGAGAGCACCCAGTTCCGTATAGATATAGGCAATCCTGTTATCCGGTGTATCAAAGGAAATTCTGTAAACCGGAAGGAGGCGGTTCACCCAAGGATAGGCGGCACTAAACTCCGTCTGTAACTGGATATCGATCACTTTTTCGGTCTTGAAACCTGTATAGTATCGCGCCAGCCAGATCGCCTGTTTCCGGTCGTGATGATCCAGCTTCTCGCCGGTTTTGAGGCTATAATATGTGCGGGGTTTGTTATGGTTTTCGGTCACTTGAAAAAGAGGCCCCTGTTCTCCAGGGACGATTTTGGCAATCAAGGCATTTTGAAGCTGATGAATGCGAACGATTGATTGAATCTTCTCAAAAGCGTTCGTATCCAAATTGGTCTGGGGCGGGAAGAAACTGACGGCTCTCGGGCCGGTCCAGACCATCAACGGATGTAACAGGGCAGAGCCTGCAAAGATGAACAGGGCGACGACGCCGGTCCAGGCCAGAAGCCTGTGCCATTTAAAGCCGTGCCGCGCGAGCGTATTTTTGAAGTTTGGCATCTAAAGTCTCCAGGCGGCGGGGCAGAGTAGTCGTCGCCCCGCCGAACAGATGATCAGAAAGTCACGCGCATACCGGCAAAGGCTCTCAAGCCTTCTCCGGGATAGAAAACGGCTGTATTGCCGGCGGTGTTGACGATTGTGCTGAAAGTGGAGATGTACTTCCGGTCCAGCAGGTTCCTGGCATCCAGATAGAGATTAATATGCTCATTTATCCGGTAGCCTGCAGACAGGTTAAGCAAGGCATAACCGGGGGCGGTCAGTGTGTTTTCGAAATCCACATCGGCGGCGCTGGATACTTCAATATTCGGTGCGATAAACCACCCGGCCTGATGCTCATACCGCAATTCGGACTGATAGAAATGCCGTGCCTGACCGGGGATATCGTTGTCGCCATATTGCGCATCTCCGTCAAAGAAGAAGTCAGCGAAGGTGTAACTGTTTTTCCAGCTAAGACGATCTTCTTCACTAAACAGACCATTTGCCAAAAGAAAACCAAAACCCAGCTCTACCCCTTGGTGAACGGTTTTATCCGCATTAAATGTACTCGCCGGAATGCCGGGGCCTGTGGTGAATTGAAGCATTTCATCTCTGATCCATGACCGATACAGGCTCAGATCCCAGTTTGCCCGGCCATAAGTGCCGCGTGAGCCTACTTCAACCGTCCAGGCTTTCTGGGAATCCACCGGCGTGAAGCCGGATGTCCCGCTCTGCGTCAGTTCCGAGAAAGTCGGTGTCTCATCACTTCTGCTGATATTGGCGAAGAGCTGGATATCCTGAACCGGTTCATACAGGAGGCCGATTTTCGGATTGAAAGCGGTGTAGGTTTTGCTGTCGCTTTCTGACGGCGTCATCTTGTCCGTCACTTTACGCTTGGACCAGACCAGTTGCGCCCCGGTAACAAGGGCCAGCTCGGGGGTAAGGGAAAACTGATTTTCACCATAGAGGGCGATGCTGCTCGCTTCCTGATCCGCATCTGCTGTCAGGGCACCTTTTGATCCGCTGATATTCTGAAAGACCCTGGCATCCGTAAAGCCGTATTGTCCGATCAGTCCGATGCGGAACCGATTGTCATGACCCTGAAGACTGGTCAGACCTGAAAATTCAGCGAACAGACCGCCATCTCGGCTTTGCTGATCGATGACGCCGACAAAAGGGGTAATTGGATGGAACAGATCCTTCACATTGATAAAGCCGCCTATATCGATCTGCTCGTCATCTCCAATCTCAAAGCTGGTTTTATTGGACAAACGGAAGGATCGTATATCCCGCTTCCAGTCCGAGGATATGGAGGAGGCATTGGCGGTTTCCGGATCATTGAGGGCAACGGAACGGCTGACGCTGTCGGGTAATTCCTGATCGATATCGTTGGCTGTGATATAGAAGCGTGTTTCCGCGCTGGAGCCGATCCGGGTTCCGATATTGGCGTTGAATTTGACGTTCTTCTGGTCATCATGCTCCCTGAAGCCCGCGCTTTTCATGCCGGTCAGACTGACAAACAGATCCGTGTCCGAGAGGATCATGCCGCCCTGCACATTCATGCGGTATGTTTCATAGGAGCCGCCTTCAACCGTCATTCTGTATCCGGGATCGCTTTTTCCGGTTTTGGAAATCGTATTGATAGAACCGCCGAGAGTTGTTCCGCCGTATTTCAGGGCATTGCCGCCTTTATGGACTTCCAGCCTTTGTGTGGTGAAGTTATCCAGTTCCTGAAAGTCGCCCGCGCCGTCAACTCGGTTGAAGGGGATGCCGTCCTGCAGGAGATTGAGGCCCCGCATATGAAACCCCCTTGAAAGGCCAGAGCCGCGGATTGCCAGACGAACCTCTTCGCCAAAACGTTTCCGGGCATAGACACCCGGCACGAAGGACAGGCTGTCTTCATAACTCCCAACAAACTTGTTTTGGATTTCTTCTCCGGTGACCAGGCTGACACCGCCGGGGGTCCGCTCAATCTCTTCCTTTGCGGTTTCGTTATCTGGAACTGTCAGGCTGAAACCGGTTTGCTCTTTGGGAGCCGTAACTTCGATAGGTTCAATCGTGACAGATGGTTTCTCTTCAGCGTAGGACAGACCCACAGCAGGGCTTGCCAGGAGGGTTCCCAGCAGCAAATATTTCTTTGACATAATGCCTCACTAGAATAGCGGTGCTGTTCCTGTCTTTCCTGTGACAGGTTCTTCAGCACAATTGATTTTGAGTTTGAAAATCAGATGCTGTGAGGTGGTGCGCGTGTATAGGAACCGCAGGCATAAAGAGGATCGCGGGGCGTTTCGTCTGCTGCGATCGGAAAGGAGAAATGTTCTCTTTGCGGTTCGTAATCAAGGGAGGCAACCAGCAGCAGGACAGTCAGGGCCAGCGGGCCGGATGACAGGGAACATAGAGGGCAGTGATTGAGGAACGCGGAAGGATCAGATAGTTTTTCGTCTTTAAGCTCTGCTTGAGTAACCCATTTATAGCCTTCCGGGGTACAGATCAAAATTCTGTCCGCATACAAATATTCGATGCCGGGAACAGATTGATCTGCCTGTGCTATTGCTGCCTGGGTGGTTGGCATGCCATAGAGCGAGGTAAAGGGCAGGACGGCATTTATTAAAAACGCCAGTACCAAGATACCTGAGACAGATTTAAGACAATCCTGCATTTGCATAGGGATGTCTTATCCAGATGTTCTGCTGAAAACAAGCCCCGAAAATACGCATTATTCTGATTCAGAGTCCGGTGTGGCGACCGTCATACATAAGGTCATATAGGAATGGGAGCTGATATCCGTAAATTTTGCAGCGATATCACCGTCCTCACCAACCCGGACGATATCAGCTTTGAAAGTTCCTTTATCGGGGGAATCAAAGATATCGATTTCTCCGGACAAAGTATCATTCTGAGAGAAATTACCGTCCGGGCAATAGATGCAAAAACCGTCCGGAGACCAGTTCTTAGCCAGAAACGGGATATCGTCGATAATCAGAATCACCCTGGGAGAGTGATTTCTATAAAATCTGCGCCGCTCGTCGTGATCATTGCTGCCGGTCATTTGCTCTACTCTGCAATCAGCCGTTTCCCTGAAACCGGAATACCGCTATTGTAATTGTTATTGTACGATGCTGGTTGAAATACCACATATCCTACTATCGAGAGTTCTTAAAAAAATCATTAACCTGGAGCTTGTGTGGTTCTATGTCAAATGCTCAGAAAATCCTTCTTTTGACAGGCGCCAGTCGTGGTATCGGTCACGCAACGGTCAAGCGGTTCAGTGCCGCCGGATGGCGGGTTCTAACAGTTTCCCGGCAGGCTTTTTCCGAACACTGCCCCTGGGAAGGCGGTGAGGAAAACCATATTCAGCTTGATCTGGCAGATAAGGATGCCCTGATAGCGGGGATTGCGGCCATTCGTGACAAACTGAGCGGAGCGCCATTGCATGCACTGGTGAATAATGCCGGCATTTCACCGAAAGGACCAGAGGGGGAGCGGTTTAGTACGCTTAATTCCGGGTATGCCGACTGGCTCCATGTCTATAACGTCAATTTGTTTGCGCCGCTTCTGTTGGCGCAAGGGTTGTTTGAGGAACTGGTTGCGGCCCAGGGGGCCATCGTCAATGTGACATCCATTGCCGGTAGCCGGGTTCACCCTTTCGCAGGTTCTGCCTATGGTACCTCTAAGGCGGCGCTGGCGGCTATGACCCGCGAAATGGCGGCGGATTTCGGGCCCCATGGTGTTCGGGTCAATGCCATAGCTCCCGGTGAAATTGATACGTCCATCCTGTCACCGGGAACAGAAGAAATGGTCAAGGAACTCCCGCTGCGCCGCCTTGGCAGACCTGAGGAAGTTGCCTCAACCATCTATTTTCTGTGTGATGCACCTTCTTCCTATGTTACGGGCGCGGAAGTCCATATTAATGGTGGGCAACACGTTTAAACTCTGATTCCCGTCAACTATTGGCGGGTGTCAATTCCTGTGCCCGGTCCAATCCCCTGGTAAACCGGTCAAACATGGTATTGATCTCATCTTCTGTAATGATCAGAGGCGGGCAAAGAGCCACATTGTCACCGGCAACGGCGCGACTGATCAGGCCTTCTTCCTGCATCAGTGCAACAGCCTTGGCCCCGAGACCCAGACTGGCATCGAAAGACTGTTTGGTTGCTTTGTCTTTC
>DIYE01000045.1:13734-14647 GCA_002428885.1 Alphaproteobacteria bacterium UBA6062 | reverse complement strand
AGGAATATATGGAAGCGGCGACCTGCCTCGCCATCAGCCATAAACGGATTGTGTTCCGTCACCTGATGCCCAACTGTACCCCGCCCCTGATTGTCGTGGGCACGGTGCAGGTGGCTCATGCCATTTCCCTGGAAGCCACCCTGTCTTTCCTCGGGATCGGCGTTCCTATTACAGAGCCGTCCCTGGGTCTGCTGATCAAGAACGGGTTCGATTACATGCTGAGCGGAGATTACTGGGTCAGTTTCTATCCCGGTGTCGCCCTGCTAATCACCATCGTAAGTATCAATCTGGTCGGCGATCAGCTCCGTGATGTCCTGAACCCGAGGCTGAAGAAATGAGTGAAAAGACACCAACCCTCAGCGTTGAAAATCTGCAAACGCAGTTTTTCACCAAAGCCGGTATTGTCGATGCCGTCAATGATGTGAGTTTCTCTGTGGATCGCGGCCAGGTTTTAGGTCTGGTCGGGGAATCCGGTTCCGGTAAATCCGTGACCGGCTTTTCCATCCTGGGCCTTGTTGATGCACCCGGTAAAGTGACCGGCGGAAAGATCCTGTTTCAGGGGGAAGACCTGACGCAATATTCCGAGGAACAGTATCGGAAACTGCGCGGTTCCAAAATCTCCATGGTGTTTCAAGATCCTATGATGACCCTTAATCCGGTCCTCAGGATTGATACACAGATGATCGAAGCCATCCGGGCACATGAAAAAATCTCCAGGAAAGAGGCCTTTGCAAGAGCTCGGGATGCGCTGGGACAAGTGGGAATCCCCTCCCCGGAAGAACGGCTCAGAGGCTACCCGCATCAATTCTCAGGCGGGATGCGGCAGCGCGTGGCCTTTGCCATTGCCCTTCTGAATAAACCGGACCTGATCATTGCAGATGAACCAACGACAGCCCTGGATGTAACCATTCAG
>DIYE01000045.1:0-13672 GCA_002428885.1 Alphaproteobacteria bacterium UBA6062 | reverse complement strand
CAGCCCTGGATGTAACCATTCAGGCGCAGATCCTGTTTGAAACCCAGAAGCTTTGCCGGGAAACCGGCACAGCGCTGGTCTGGATTACCCATGACCTGACGGTCATTGCCGGGCTTGCCGACAAAGTCTGCGTTATGTATGCGGGCAAGGTGGTTGAATCCGGAGATGTGGATGCCGTTCTCGATCGTCCGGGCCATCCTTACACGGAAGGACTGATCGGATCTGTCCCCAGCCGCAACAAGCGGGGGCATGCCCTCACCCAGATCCCGGGCATGACACCATCTCTCCTGAACCTGCCGGTCGGATGTGCCTTCCGTCAACGCTGCCGTTATGCAGATCAGGTCTGTGAAACGGCACCGAACATAACCACGCAGGAAGATCACCGTAAAATCAGATGTCACCATGTTGTGGAGGCCGCCGTCAATGCCTGAAGCCTCAACCGAAAAACCCATCCTCGAGATCAGGAATCTTTCGAAGAAATTCGTCAAACCGCTTGATTTTGCAGAGAAAATTGCCCAAAAACTGGGCTCCGACATTAAGGAAGAGGTTGTCCATGCCGTGGATGACGTATCCCTCACCATCCGAAAAGGTGAAGTGGTTAGCCTGGTCGGAGAATCCGGATGCGGTAAATCCACTCTGGGACGGATGGTTGCCGGTATCCTGCCACAAACAGCCGGTTCCATTCATTACGAAGGCCGGAAGATTGATGACCTGAAAGGTGCGGCGGCTCGGGATGTGGCCCTGAAAATCCAGATGATCTTCCAGGATCCCTTTGCCTCTCTTAATCCGCGACTGAAAGTCCGGGATATCCTGGGGGAAGCACCGAAGGTACATGGCCTGATCAATGGCGGCGGTTTTGAAACCTATCTTGATGATGTGATGACCCGTTGCGGTCTTGATCCATCTTATAAAAGCCGCTACCCACATCAGTTTTCAGGCGGCCAGAGGCAGCGTATCGGCATCGCCCGGGCGTTGGCCGTAAAACCGGATTTTATTGTTTGTGACGAAGCGGTTGCAGCCCTGGACGTTTCCATCCAGGCGCAGATCCTCAACCTGTTCATGGAACTCAGAAAAGAGCTCGACCTCACCTATCTGTTTATTTCTCACGATCTTGGTGTGGTTGAACATATATCCGACAGGATTGTCATTATGTATCTGGGCCGTGTGGTTGAATCGGCGGAAACGGAAGAGCTCTTTTCCAATCCCAATCACCCCTATACCCAGGCGCTGCTCCGCGAAATCCCGAGGCTGGAAGCCAGGCATTCCGACTTCACACCCATTGAAGGGGAGATCCCGTCACCTCTTGATCCACCGCCCGGATGTCATTTTCATCCGCGCTGCCCCTTCGCTACCCCGCGCTGCCAATCCGAAACCCCTACCCTTAAAGCCATCTCACCGGGCCATATGTCGGCCTGCCATCTGAATGACGAATGACGAGATAGAAACTTGAACGATACAGACCGACCGGGCATTCTCTTTGTCAGAATGCCTACAACTGATCCGGCACCCCTGGTGATGGACAGTCCGCATAGCGGGACAAGCTACCCCGATGATTTTAATCATATTTCGGATTTCATGGTTCTGCGCCGTGCCGAAGACACCTATATCCATGAACTCTATGCAGATGCGCCGGACCATGGTGCTCTTCTCATGGGTGCCCATTTCCCCAGAAGCTATATTGATGTGAACCGGGGGCTTGATGAGATCGATACCAGCCTGATTGACGGAGTCTGGGACGGTCCGGTAAGCGACAGCGAAAAAGCCGCTGCCGGTATCGGCCTCATCTGGCGGGTCAATCAGCTCAATGAAAATATCTATGACAGGAAACTGCCTGTTGCAGAAACCCGTCACCGGATTGAGACTTACTGGCAGGCCTATCATAACACTCTTCAAGAGGCGTTGAACGAAACCCGGGAAAATTTCGGCAAGGTGATCCACATCAATTGCCATTCCATGCCGGAGATCAGTAACGAGTCTTCCAAGGAAGGTCCGGGGGTCCGACGGCCGGAATTCTGTCTCGGTGACCGGCGCGGAAAGACCTGCTCACCCGAGCTGACCCGCTTCGCACAAGCAACCCTGAATGACCTGGGATATGAGGTTGCGGTGAATGAACCTTATGCCGGTGTAGAACTTGTCCGCGCCTATTCCGACCCGGCAGACAATCGGCATAGTTTACAGGTTGAGATCCGACGGGATCTCTATATGGATGAAGAAAGTCTTGAAAGGTCAAATAATTTCAACACGTTAAAATCGGATCTATCGAACTTCACCAAAAAGCTGTCTGCCTTTAGCCGCGCATTTTAAAAACAGGGGCAAATTAACAAACAATCCCTCTTTTTTACACCGACGAACAAATTGTAATAAATTTGATTCGTCGGTTTAGTCTTACAATCCGCCCTATTTTAATAATATATAAAAACAAAAATTAGTACCTTAGTCATACATTAACACTCCCCTGATATGAACTAGCAATACAACCGCTCGAATTGTAGCCAACAGAGAGGTTGATTAACCATCTGTTCAACTTTCTGACCGATAGTCAGTCCAGATTTGAAATTGTTATATTCCAAGGGCGTTTAGAATATGTTCAAAAACCTCAAGATTTCGTCGAAAATCTTTGGCCTAACCGGAATTTTGCTGGGTCTCCTTGTTGTGACAGCAGTAACCGGCATCGTATCCATGGCCAAAATTGGTGAAGAGATTAACAGTGTTGCCAAAAAAGACATGCCGGTGACGGCAGCCTTGACGCAAATTACTATTCATCAGCTGGAGCAAGCCGTCCTGTTTGAACGATCCGTAGCAGCGGCCCTTGAGACAAAAGAAAATCCAGCGGCTAAAGACCGACTTCATAAACTGGAGAAAGCTTTTATCAATCTTAGTCATAAGGTGGATAAAGAGATTCTGGATGTTGAAGAGCTTGTCAAAGCCGCCGCGACAAGCGATAATGCGACTGCCCTCGAAGTCGAGGAATTTGAAAAGCTCTACAAAGAGCTGAAACAGGTAGAGGAACAACATCTTCTCTATGAAAAGCAAGTTGAAGCTCTCTATGAAACTGTTAATTCAGGAGATTACTCAACACTGATCGACGTTGCTCACAAAATCGAAAAGATTGAACATCAGATCGATAAAAAACTAACCGGAATGGTTATCGAAATTGAGCAATTCACGGAGCATGCCCTTCTCACAGCCGAAAGCCACGAGATACTGGCGTTGAATATCCTGATTGCTTTATTTGTTGTTTCTCTCATAATCGGATCCGCCCTGTCTTTCATTATCATCAAGTCCATCGTGACGCCTTTGTCCCTGATGACGGACGCCATGGGTACCCTGGCAGAAGGTGATTTGGAAGTTCATGTTCCCTGCCAGAAAATGCCGGGACAGCTTGGACGGATGGCGCACGCGGTCGAAATCTTCAAGGAAAACGGTATCGAAGCAAAGCGTGCCGCTGAACAGGCAGAAGAAGACCGGGTTCAGAGGGCAAAAGAGAAAGAAGAGCGGATTGCCCGCGATGCTGCCGAGAAAGAAGAGCAGGAGAAAGTTCTTGCCGAACGCGCCGAGCAGGAGAAACAGAAATTTATCTCCGAAATCACCGGTGATTTCGAAAATCGGTTTGGCAACAGTGTTGCTTCCGTCTCCAGTGCCGCCAATCAGATGTTGAGCTCTTCCAATACGCTGAATTCAACAGCAGAGGAAACAAACAACAAATCCAACGTTGTTGCCTCCGCCGCCGACCAGGCTAGCGGTAAAGTCCAGACTGTTGCCTCAGCCGCGGAAGAGCTGTCTGCATCCATTGCCGAAATCAGCCGCCAGGTTGGTGAATCCACTCGCATGACAGCCAGCGCTGTAACAGCGACCAAGGATAGTCATGACTCTGTTCAGGGACTTGTTACATCCGCCAAAGCTATTGGTGATGTCGTTAATCTGATTACGGATATCGCCGAGCAGACCAACCTGCTGGCCCTTAACGCCACCATTGAAGCGGCTAGGGCCGGGGAAGCCGGTAAAGGATTTGCCGTTGTTGCAGCCGAGGTTAAAAACCTGGCCAGCCAGACTGCAAAGGCAACGGAACAGATCAGCGAGCAAATCAACTCCATCCAGCAGGCTTCTGAAACAGCCGCTTCGTCCATCGAAGGCATTGGTGACACCATTGACCGGGTCGATGCCGTCGCCGCCGCCATCAAGTCGGCCGTGGAAGAACAATCTGCGGCAACCCAGGAAATTGCCCGCAGTGTGGAAATGGCATCCGCCAGCACACTGGAGGTTTCCGGCAACATCAATATGGTAACCCAGGCAGCCGGCGAAACCGGTAACGTCGCCCAGGAAATCCGTGCTGTTGCAGAAGAACTGACCCGTCAGTCCAGTGACCTGAATGAAGAAGTGAACGTCTTCCTGAAACAAATCAGATCCGGTGGATAACGGTCTAGGCCCTAATCACGATAAAGGCGGGATGAGACATCATCCCGCCTTTTTTTTGTTTCTCTAAAGAGTTTTAAAGGATCTGGCTCAAAAACTCTTTTGTCCGGGGATCCTGGGCGGCATCAAAGAATGTATCCGGCGGACCATGTTCAACAATCACGCCCCGGTCGGTGAAATAGATATGGTCCGCGACCTCCCGTGCAAAGCCCATTTCATGGGTTACGAGAATACAGGTCATTCCTTCGGCCGCCAGTTCCTTGATCGTCAGCAGCACTTCTTTCACCGTTTCCGGATCCAGCGCTGCCGTTACCTCGTCAAACAACATCACGTCCGGGTTCATGGCAAGAGACCGGGCAATAGCAACGCGTTGCTGCTGTCCTCCTGACAATTCTCCAGGATAGCTGTTCTCTTTTCCCTGCAAGCGGACTTTGGCGAGCAACTTCATGGCCCGCTCCTCAACGTCAGCTTTGCCTTGTTTCAACACTTTAAGAGGCGCCATCATGACATTTTCAAGTGCTGTTTTATGAGGAAACAGATTATATTGTTGAAAGACCATCCCGACCTTCTTGCGAAGCTCAAGCTTGTCGAGATCGGGATCATGAACTTCCTGTCCTTCAACCGTGATCGAGCCCGCCTGAATATCATTCAGGGCATTAACGCACCGGATCAAAGTCGATTTGCCGGAGCCGGAAGGGCCGATAATACAAATCACTTCCCCTTTCATTACATCGAGGCTGACGCCTTTCAGGACTTCCAGATCGCCGAATGATTTGCGGACGTCCTTAAGAGAGATAATTGGTTGGTCCGGTGTCCAGGTTGGAGTGTTTGACATCTTACCTTCCTCCTTCAAAGTTTGACCGCAAAACGGCGCTCAAGGCGAACAGTCAGGCGCGCAATCGGGTAACAGTAGATAAAAAAGATCACCAGAACAAAGCTGTAGAACGGAACCAGAAGTTCCGGATGATTGTCTTCGGCCTCAATCGCCTGGCGGGTCAGGTTAAGAACCTCCTCTACCCCGAGGATGGATACAATGGGAGTCGCCATGGTGAGAATGGCATACCAGTTCATCCAGGGCGGGATCATCCGCTTGATACACTGCGGTAAAATAATCTGGAAGAGGGTCTGGAAGCGCGTAAAAGCAAGGCTCTCCGACGCTTCCCATTGTGCCGTCGGAACCGAGTTAATAGCCCCGCGGACAATCTCTGATATATTCGCCATGATCGGCAAAGCCAGGCCAATCACCGCCTTGATCCAGTCCGGAATTGGAATAATCGTATCGCCGATCGTGATTTCAAACGGAAAGGACAACATGACGATAAACAATAGAACCAGCCAGGGTGAGTTCCTGAATGTCTGGGTCACTAGCCAGCAGAATTTAGCAATAAACCGGTTCTGGGAAATTTGCCCCAGCCCCAGAAAAACCCCCAGAACTGTTCCAACCAGCATGGTCAGAAAACTGATGACAATGGTCAGAAAAAAACCGCTACCGACAAGAAACGGGATCCAGCGGAGCAGCGCTTCAAAAGCCTGTCCGGTCGTATAATTGCTGCCTTGGGCCAGAGCCGTCATTGGCCAGGCCGCGGCAGCCAGCAGCACCAAAAACGGTACCCAGGCAGGAAGACCGGCAAGCCACTCGCTGAAACCGATCTCCGATGGAGACCGATATCTCCGCTTGAAAGAATGAAGAACCGGCAGATCTGTCTGGTTTTGCTGATGGATACCGGGAATGTGTTTTGATTTCATCTTATCCCCCATATCCCGGAATACGCATGGTGCGTTCCCATTTATTCATGCTCATCACAACGATGCCCACAAGCCCCAGATAAGCAAAGAACAGAACCGTCATCATCGGGTTCTGCGCCGATGGAAAATCATTCCAGATGGTGACGGATTCATACAGCAATTCCGGCACAGCAATCACGAAAGCCTGGGTCGTTGTCTTCACCAGATTAACCAGGTTATTATTCAGCGCCGGAATAGACACCCTTAGGGCCAGCGGCATCACGACATAGCCAAAGATCTGAAGCCGTGTATACCCCAATGCTTCTGCTGCTTCCTGCGTGGATTTTGGCACAGCTTCCACGCCCGCCCGGAAAATCTCCACATTGAAGGCACCGGCGAAGAATGACAGAGAGATAATCGCCCAACCCACATTGCTGATAATCGGAATTTCAAGCCATCCGTCGGGGGAATAAGTCGGCGTAAATTGCCCCAGGGCAAAATAGAAGAACAAGAGCTGCACAAAAGGCGGTGTATTCCGAAAAAACTGGATATAACCGGAGACAACAGCGCGAACAACCGGACTTCGAGCCCCTTGCATCCCTGCACCGATAACACCGATCACAAGACTGAGGATCACACAGATGACAGAAAGCTGAACGGTCATCCAAAGACCGCTAACCACTTTCTCCCACTGGGTTTGCTCATAGAAAAAAACAAAATTCCAGGTAGGATAATCAGCCGCCATCTCCCTGAAAAATTCGCGAACCGCTTCAATCATGAAGGATCCTCCCTGTTCTGAACCATACTCCCTGAACCCGACCTTTCTTGAAATCGGCCGGTTTTCAGACAAATCAGGGGAAGATCTATAAATCCTCCCCTATTTTGTATCAGGATCTCAGCCCTTATTTGATCCAGTCAGAATACCGATCTTTCTGAGTTTTCAGGTAAGAAGTCGCCTGAATGCCCCATTTCTTTTCAAGCTCAACCAGCTTGCCGCTTTTGTGCCAGTTATACTGCATACCGGACATGAACTGACCGAAGACACATTTTTCTTCTGCTTTGGGAACAGCCAGCGCCCAGGGATTGTCATCTTCCGTTTTCAGAGGCATTTCGAAGTCATTCCAGTTGCCGGAAGCAAGATCAGCCATGATGGAGCTGTCATCATAGACGAATGCGACACATTTCTTATCCCGCAATGCCTGTTTCGCTTCTGCGTTACCGCCAAAAGCAACAACTTTCGCACCATAACGTTCTTCAACAATTTTATTGTAGAAGGCCCCTTGTTTACCGCAAACAGGGCGATCTTTCAGTTGCTTCCAATCATTGAATTTGAGCGCTTTCGGCGCGAGGATATTTGTACCGGATGTATAATAGTTAGGGCCGACGATACCGACGATCTCGCGGCGGTCTTTACGGTCGGACATGGTAGCGATCATCAGGTCAATTTTGCCCTGTTCAAGGAACTGCATGCGGTTTGAAGACTGAACAGCAACGAGTTCGAGATCGACTCCCATAGTGCTTGCAACATCCATAGCCATATCGACTTCCATGCCGACAAGTTTACCGCTTTCATCGCGAAAGCCCCAGGGCTTGTAATCTGCCTTTACACCGACGACGATCTTGCCGCGCGACATAACTTTATTCCAGCTATCATTGGTGCAATTTGCCGCAAAGGCACTGGTTGCGCCTAAAGAAACGGCCGTCGCCGTCAGGAAGCTAATCATTTTTTTCATTTTCGATCTCCCAGTTAGTCAATCTGTTGTTTCAATGGCTGATCCGCTAACGTTAGAGAACCGGCCTCTTGTTTCATTAGTCCGCAGTTGCACTGAGTATCTGTCGGGCCAATGTCTTCAAATCTCCCTCGATATCGATCTGTTCCGATGGTGCAACACAACCGAAAGTGAGGCAAGAGCTGAATTTCTCAAGCAGGTCCTTGTCAGACATGGGCCTGCCCGGCATGCCATATGCTTCTCCGCAGAACCCTTCCAGAACGCGCCCATCTTTAAGGCGCAGACGAATACGGGCACTCTCCGGGTATTTGTTTCTCATATCATCTGTTGAAAGGTCATCTGACTGAGTGATGGATACCAGATCCATTAAGACATGCTTTTCATCAGACGTTATTTCCTGAGATGTCAGATCTGCCAGACGAACCTTCCCATGCAGACAGGCACAAGCCAGCGCATAGGGTAAGCTGAATTGAGCTTCCTGATCTGTTTTGGGACGATCATAAACGAGGCTGATCCTGACCAGTTCCGGTATTTCCGCTTCGATTTTTTCAATATCATCCGGTGAAGCGGAGAGTTCGCGCATCAGACTGGTCATCTGTTCAATAGCCGCCTGTGCCGCCGAGCAGACAGGACTGGATTTAAACAACAGACCCGGCCTGGTCAGTCGCCAGGTCTGCCCGAGCGTCTTTATCTCACCGTCCTCAGAGACACCGCCGTTAAGAAGAGCAAAAAACCCCCGACTATCTTCAAATCCGTTCTTAGGTCCGCAAATACCTGCCCTGGCTGCACGAGCAAAACCAATGGCACGCCTGGCCGTCTCTCCGACCAGCATGGCTTTGCCGTCTGTCCCAAACAGACATTTCCCGCCGCCGGCAGTCGCCGCTGCCAGACCCAGTGCCTGTTCACACTGATCCGCTGTCAGCCCCAGCAATCGGGAAGCCGCCACCGTCGCGCCTATCAGGCCAAGTGTAATGGTGCTCCACCAGCCTTTAAAATAATGAGCGTGGGTGCAAATGTCGGCCAGGGTATATGTTGTTTCCGATCCCGCGATAAAAGCCGCCAGGAAGCTCTCCTCATCAAGCTCCAACTCCTCGGACAAGGCAAGAACAACGGGAAAGATGACTGCAGAACCGTGCATAATTCCGGTATAACTGGTGTCATCAAAATCCCAGGCATGAGCGGCGGCACCGTTTAAAAACGCGGCCTCTTCTGCCCTGGTTTTCGCAGGCATGCCAAGAGCCGTTGCTTTCCCGCCGTGCCCTTGACACAGGGGAGACAACTTTTGAACAAGGGGGTGAGACGCCGCGGCTGCGGTGACACCGATTGTATCAATCAGCGCACGTCTTGCCGCTTCCTGAACATCGCGGGGAACATCCTTAAGGGAAAGATCAATTCCCCAGTCAGAGAAAATTCGGCACAGCCCGTTCAATCCATGCCCTCCTCAACACTTATTCCAAACGGCAACGCCGTATCCATCAAATAAGATACCAGCGAAGCAGACCAGGTGTAGGGTATCATCAGACGGAAGGACTGGCGATCCAGCCGCTCCAGAAGAACGCCGACATGATGAATACCGCATTGAGCAAAAGCCCCTACCGGGAATGAAACATCCCGCACATCAACACTGGTCAACCGGGCAAGCAAATCTGCCGTCGCCTCCCCGTCCAGACGAACCACAGTCCTTGCATGACCAAGATCCAAAGCCATAATTCCTGCCTCTTCCGACGCTTGCATAACGGCCGTCAGCCCAATGCCTCTGAGCAGGAGGCGATCCGGTGCAATGCGATAGCAGGATATATCACCTTGCCGCTGAACATGGCGATAGTCACCGGCACTTTGTAATCCTAACGGAGCAAGAACCGGCAGCACGGCTTTTTCAAACCCTGCCCATCCCGCAACCTGGACCAGGGGCCGGTTTTCTTCCTCGCGGACGGTTATGGCATTGCGACCGCTCACGCCATAATGACCTGGTGTCAGTATCTTCAAGAGAGCAGACCGGATATCAGGCATTCTGACGGTCTCCTTCCGGATCAAAGAAGTGAGTAGAGACAACTGTTGCGGTACATCTGGTATCCCCCACAAAATCAACAACCTGAACTGTGTCACCCAGGCGATCTGCCCCCCCGGCCAGAAGGGCCAGGGCAATATTCTTGCCGAGCGCCGGGGAATACGTTGTTGAGGTCACATGTCCCTCCCCGTGCCCTTCGGTTTGTGCTCCTTGTGAATAAAGAAGCGCACCGGATAAAGCCCGGTTTTCACCGGAGAATTCGAGACCGACCAGAGATGGTCGCGCCGGATCTTCAAGCTTCTCGCGGTTTTTAAGGACCGATCCAACGAACGGTTTCTTGCTGCTGGCAAAACCACCCAAGGCCAGATCTTTCAGGGTTGTCCTGCCGTCCAGTTCCGGCCCTGCCACATGCCCTTTCTCAATCCGGAGAGCACCCATGGCTTCGGTACCGTAAGGTCTCAGGTTATAGGCCTTACCGACATCCGTCAGCTGGGACCAGAGGGCATATCCGTATCCGGACGGCGTGTAGACCTCATAAGCCAGCTCACCGGAATAACTCATGCGGTGTATCCGAACCGGGATGCCATCAATCTCCGCGCTCACCAGGTGGTTATTGGGCAAACTGTCTGCTGACAGATCCGCACCGGTTACCGCAGCTTGCAGCAAGGTCCTGGATTGCGGGCCGGCAACGGCTATAGCCGCCCATTGATCGGTCACCGAAGTGACATGAACCTTAAGATCCTGCCAGGCGGTTTGCAGAAGATGTTCCATAAAGGCCAGAACCTTCGCTGCGTTGGACGTCGTTGTGGTCATGAAATAATCATGCTCCCCCAACCGGGCCGTTGTTCCATCATCCAACACAAAACCATCTTCGCGCAGCATGACACCATAACGGATGCGTCCGGGTTGCAGTGTCTTCCAGCCATTGACATAGACCCTGTTCAGAAATTCTGCCGCATCCGGCCCCTGCACAGCTATTTTACCGAGCGTCGACACATCGACCATCCCCACATGATGACGGACGTGATCAGCCTCTGAAATATAGGCATCTCGCAAGTTCTTTCCGGATGCCCCGTAATACCAGGGCCGCATCCAGGCGCCGGCTTCGATCATCTCGGCACCGTTTTCCGGATGCCAGTCATGGATCGGGCTGTAGCGCGTAGCCCGGAAATGACTTCCGTAATCGTGGCCGACCACAGAACCGATGCTGATCGGCGTATAGGGCGGTCGGAAAGTTGTTGTACCAACCTCAGGAATAGCCAGTGAACGCAGCTCGGCCATTCGGGCCAGCGCACTCAAATTGGACAGTTTGCCCTGATCCGTGGCCATGCCGGTGGTCGTATATCGCTTGAGATGCTCGACGGATACAAAACCTTCCCGGTGAGCAAGATCAATGTCAGACCGCGTCACATCATGCTGCAAATCGATAAAGGCTTTACCGGAAGCTTTACCGTTTTCCTTCGTTATGGACCAGATCTGAGAAGACATTTCCGTCCAGTCGGTCCCGGCGAAAGAAATATCCGGCGCTTCTCCCTCAATTCCTGCTCCGCAGGCCTCCGCAGCTGCCAAGCCTGCTTTAAAACCGTCTGTAACGGAAGTCTTAATGGAGCCATTCCCAATCATTCCGCCAACGCAGGTCATGCTGGGAATACTATCCGCTTTTGGAACAAAACAGCCTTTCTCGCTGTCATAATCCGGCTTGCCGGCCCTCTGGCTCCAAAGATGCAGTACCGGTGCAAAACCAGCGGAAACTGCAATCAGGTCGCAGGGGATCTGCTCCGCAAGTCCTGTAGCCCGCCCCGTTTCATCCACCGGTGTAATCAGGGCGGAGGTCACTTTTCCAAAGCCCTTTGCTTCCAGAACAGCATGACCGGTCATAAGCTGGACACCGCTTGCCGCGACGCGTTCGGATAGTTTAACGGGAACCGCCTTTCGGACATCACACAGAATAACCCTGGCACCGGCTGCTGCCAGTTCAGAGGCCGTGTCGTAAGCGCTGTTATTGGTCGTGGAGACAATCACATGCTGTCCCGGCAGAACACCATAGCGATTGAGATAACTGCGAACAGCACCGGACAGCATCACACCGGGCTTGTCGTTACCACCGAAAACCAACGGACGCTCGATCAGGCCGGTGGCAAGGATCGCCTGTTTCGTCCGGACCTGCCAGTATCGCTGGCGAACCTGATATTCCGGCGCCTCCGCAGCATGATCCCAGACCCGCTCAACCAGGCCATAAACATCTCCGTCATAGGCGCCGAAAGCCGTCGTACGGGTCAGGATTTTTACAGTCTCCATTGCCCGCACCTGATCCACAGTCTCCTGCAGCCAGGAATCGCTATCCTCTCCGGCAGGGCGATCCAGCAAACCGCCCCCCAGTTCCCGATCCTGTTCCACAAGCAGAACGGACAGACCTGATCGCCCGGCGGCAAGTGCGGCAGCCAGGCCTGCTGCACCGGCCCCGATGATCAGAATATCGCAATGAACGTTGATCTTTTCATAGTGATCCGGATCTTCCTGATCACCGGCCCTGCCCATCCCGGCGGCTTTACGGATAAAATGCTCACACATCATCCAGAAGCGGGTTCCGCTGCCAGGCCCCATAAAGGTTTTATAATAGAAGCCGGCGCTGAAAAAGGGCGCCAGAACCTGGTTCAGAGCGCCGATATCAGCTTTTAGGCTGGGCCAGGCATTTTGCGGGCTCGAGATCAGGCCGTCATAGGCTTCTGCCAGGGTGGCTCTTACATTGGGTTCATGGCGTCCTGCTTCCCGGAGATGCACCATGGCGTTAGGCTCTTCCACGCCGGCAGAAAAGACACCGCGAGGACGATGATATTTAAAGCTGCGCCCGACAAGACTCACATCATTGGCCAACAGGATAGACGCCAGGGTATCCCCTTCAAAGCCCTGATAGCTGCGCCCGTCAAACATCACCTTAATCGCCTTGCCGCGATTGATGCGGCCGCCTTTTGCGAGGCGTTTCTTCTGCGACATTATTTTACCTCCTTGGCAAGGCGGCACTGTCCAACAGTATGGTCAAGCGTATTTCTTTCCAGGATTACCCATTGACGACACCCCTGGGTATGGTGCCAGTATTCCTGATGATCTCCGCGCGGATTGGACCGGTTGAACACGTAATCCATCCAGACCTTGGGGTCTTTCTCGTCCATGGCGGGGCGTTTGACGTTAGCATCGCCGCCGTAGGTAAATTCCGTTTCATCCCGAAGCCCGCAAACAGGGCAGTTAATTCTGATCATCCTGTTTCCTCAATGGGCATTGGGCGTCGGGCCCATGCCTTTTTCATCAATCTGATAGCCGCGCTCGAACCGGTTCAGGGTAAATTCGGCATTGTCTTCATGGGGCTCATCCTTGGCGATAGTCCAGGCATAACACCAGCCGGAAGCCGGGGTCGCCTTAAAGCCGCCATAGCACCAGCCTCCGTTCAGATAAAGACCGTCAACCGGCGTTTTGGTGATGATCGGAGAGCCGTCCATGGACATATCCATAACACCGGCCCAATGCCGCAGGAGCTTGAGACGGGAGAGACTGGGCATCAGTGCCTTGGCACTTTGCAGACTATGTTCAACAATGGGCAATCCGCCGCGCTGAGCATAAGAATTATACATGTCCAGATCACCGCCCAGCACCAGCCCGCCCTTATCAGACTGGCTGATATAGAAATGAGCGGCGCCATAGGAAATCACGGTATCAATCAACGGCTTGTAGGGTTCCGTCACAAAAGCCTGAAGCGCGTGGGTCTCAATGGGCAAGGTTAGGCCCGCTTTATCCGCCAGAT
>DIYE01000281.1 GCA_002428885.1 Alphaproteobacteria bacterium UBA6062 | reverse complement strand
CGACGGCCTTTGGCAGCACCGGACCTTATCGCGACCGGATTGGATTTGATGGTATTGCTCAGGCAATGAGCGGGTCGGTTTATCTTGCCGGTACCGAGGAACAGCCCCAGCGGGGAATTGCGGCTCATGTGGATTTCAGCACCGCACTCTCTGGGCTGGCAGGCACGCTTGCCGCCCTGATGGAAAAACAGAAAAGCGGTAAAGGTCAGCATGTCGAGGTCGATCTTATGCGAACCGCCCTGACCATCATGAACCCGCAGTTAATCGAACAATCGGCAACACAGGCAAACCGGATCGCCACCGGTAACCGCGGACAGCTTTCAGCGCCGACGGATATTTATCGCTGCAAAGACGGATCCGTCATTCTACAGGTTGTAGGTCAGTCTTTGTTCGAACGCTGGTCCCGAATGGTTGGAGTGGAATTCTGGATTCAGGATCCGCGCTTTAAAACAGATATTCTTCGAGGGAAAAATGGCCGGATTATCAGCGATAAGATGAGCCAGTGGTGTCGTGAACAATCCGTTCACGAGGTTATCGAGGCCTGCGAGAATGTGCGCATTCCCTGTGCGCCCGTTTATTCTCCTCAGCAGGCTCTCGATGATCCTCACATCCAGGAGGCTGGTTACTTTGACCAGATATCCTATCCCGGATTGAACCAGGATATCCCGATTGCCAGAGCACCTTTCAGGCTTTCCCGCTCACCCGTCACCATTCAGTCCCGGGCCCCCGCCCTCTCGGAACATACGGAGGAAATCCTGAACAGCATCGGCTATTGCGCGGCTGACATAGCGCAGCTGCGGGAAGACAAAGTCATATAGCGCACATTAGATACCAAACCGGAAAAGGCTATCATCCATGGATTTAACCTATTCGACAAAACATCAAAAACTACAACATGAAATCCGGACCTTTATTGAGAAATACGGCCATCTGTCGCCCCGATTTGGCGGCGGACGCAAAAAGCCGGATGAAAAAGATCTCCATTGGCAGAAACTCCTTCTCGAAAGAGGCTATTTCGCAAGAACGGTTCCTGTAGAATATGGCGGTTTTGGTGCGGAGCCCGACGTTCTGGAAACGGCCATTATTGCCAATGAACTCTCTCTGGCCGGCGTCTCCCCCGGCCTTCTTAACCAGGGTAACCTGATCGTCGTTCCGCCTATGCTGGAACTTGGGACGCAGGAACAATGCAAAGAGTGGGTTCCCAGAACCCTGACCGGCGAGATCATCTGGTGTATCGGAAATTCCGAACCCGGATCCGGCAGCGATATGGCCAATGCGCAAACCAAGGCCGTCGTCGAGGGCGACGAGTTCGTTATTAATGGACAGAAGATCTGGACCAGTTCTGCCCATTATGCAGATATGATGTTCCTGCTCTGCCGTACCGAGCCTGAAGCGCCCAAACATAAGGGCCTGTCCTACCTGATGGTTCCCATGACCACAAAAGGCATCGAAGTCCGGCCTCTTGTCACGATGACGGAACGGCCGGAATTTAATGAAACTTTTCTCACGGATGTCCGGGTTCCAACCGACCAGATTGTTATGCAAAGAGGAGATGGCTGGAAGGTTGCTATTTCTTCCCTGAAACATGAACGATTAATGCTCGGGGACCCCAACAAGCAGCTACAACGCTTTCAAAGCATCCTAAAACTGATGCGCGAAAGTGAGATCAACGGGAAACGCCTTATTGATCATCCGGCTTACCGGGATCGACTGGCAAAATTACAAGCCGAAGTACTGGCCGCAAAGTTTCATAATATGAGATTGACGAGCATCGAGAATTCAGGTCGAGAGAGCGGTGTTACCGGTCTGGTGGTTAAATATTTTGGCACTCTCCTCAATCACAAGCTCAGTGCACTGGCTGTTGATATCCTGGGAGAGGCAGGTTTGCCCTACGATCCCCATGAAGTCGCCGAAGACGATATCCAGACCACCTGGCAGATTGATTACATGTACGATATCGGATTGATCATCGGCGGCGGTACATCGCAAATACAAAAAAATATTATCTCGGAAAGAGGGCTGGGTATGCCCAAAGAAAAAGTTCCGGCCAAATAACGGAGAGGCATGGATTATGTATTTTGGATTAAATGAAGATCAGGAATTGATCGATCAGTCCCTGCGCAGCTTTCTGGGAGATAAACTAACGCTGGAAGACGTGCGCCGGATCGCCGAAACCCATACGGGGTTTGACTCTGATATATGGAACGGTTTGTCAGAACTTGGTATTCCCGGCCTTCTTATCCCGGAAGACTACGGCGGGTCCGGTCTTTCCCTTTTGGATGCGGCCGTTGTCGCGGAAGCCCTTGGATACTATGCGGCCCCGGTGCCGTTTATCGCCAACTCTGTCATGGCCCCTAAAATTCTTGAAGCCTGCGGCAGTGACGATCAGCGTCAACGCTATTTGCCCGGCATTGCCTCGGGAGGCATCAGGCTATCTGTCGGTTTCGGCAATAAAGCAGATGTCACGGGCGAAAATTCCGTTCACTTTAACGACAACAGAATTGCATCAGGACGCATTACCGGCCTTCTGGACAGTAGCGAAGCCAGTCATGCCATTATTGCCAGCTCTGACGGAGCCATCGGCATCATTGACTTATCTTCAAACCAGGTCGACCTCACTCCAAGACCCACCATCGACCGGACCAGGCCGCTGGCCGACCTTGTCTTGAAGGAGGCAGCGGTAGAAATATTGTCAGACGGCGAAAAGGCGAAAGAGACCATCCGCATGGCCCTGGATACAGGTCGCCTTATGCTGTCAGCAGATACGCTTGGAGCCAGCTATGCTATGATAGACAAGGCTGTTGCCTATGCCGGTGAGCGGGTTCAGTTTGGACGTCTTATCTCCAGCTTCCAGGCCATCAAGCATCTTTGTGCGGAAATGATTGCAACCGTTGAACCCTGCAAATCCCTTGTCTGGTACTCCGCCCATATCAGCGAGGAAAATCCGGAGGAGCGCCACATACATGCTTCCCTGACCAAGGCTCACCTGGCTGAGGTTGGACGGGACATTGCGCGCAGTGCAACTGAGGTCCATGGCGGAATGGGCTTTACCGAATTGATGGGGCTACATTTCTGGTTCAAACGGATCGGTTTCAGCCGTCAAACCCTCGGAGGTCCTGAAGCCTGCCGGGAAGACGCGATCCTGGCGCAGGGATGGAGCAGCGGCTAATAGGCTGATCACGGCACATGATCAAGAAGGTGTTTCAGAATCTTGCCCGTTGCATTGTGAGGTAACTCATCCACAAAACGGATGTTGCGCGGTATTTTATAGCGGGCAAGATTTTGACGGCAATGCGCCAGAATATCTTCTTCGCTAAGGGAAACACCTTCCTTCCGAACAATAAAGGCCCGCCCTATTTCACCCCATTTCGTATCTCTGACACCAATAACCGCCGCTTCCAAAATCCCCTCCAGGCCATACAGGGTATTTTCGATTTCCACCGGATAAACATTTTCGCCGCCGGAGATAAACATATCCTTCCAGCGATCAACAATATAGAAAAAGCCCTCTTCATCCCGCTTTGCAGCGTCACCGGTTTTGAACCAGCCGTCGGATGTGAAGGCCGCTTTCGTTTCTTCAGGTTTGTTCCAGTATCCTTGCGTAACAACGGGTCCTTTTATATAGAGTTCGCCAACCTCGCCATCCGCAACGGGGTTCAGATCCGGATCACAAACCTTCATCCCGCTGTGTAAACTGGGCCGACCGGATGAGCCGATTTTTTCCAGCCTTTTTTCAGGCGGCAGCGCCAGTCCCAGCGGTCCGATTTCCGTCATGCCGTACATGGCGATCAGCTTAACACCCTTGGCATCGTAATCCCGTATCATCGCTTCCGGTGCCGCCGCCCCGCCAACACACAGATATTCCACATGCGATAGATCCGCCTCTTCAAATCCGGGGACTTCTGCCAGCATGAGGAAATTTGTCGGCACACCCAATGTATGCGTGATACCAAGATCCTTGTCCTTGAGCACCATCAGTAAGTCCGCCGGATCAAATTCCCGGAGGATCACATTGCACCCGCCCATCATGAAAACCGGGTTGGCCCAGACATTAAGCCCGCCCGTATGAAAAGTCGGCAGCATCACCAGATTTCGGCTCGCACCGGTAAGATGCCCGACCAGGGCACAATCGACTCCGTTAAAATGCTGCATCGCATGAGAAATCAGGACACCTTTAGGCCGACCTGATGTTCCTGATGTATAAAGAAGGGTCGTTGTTTCGGACAGGGACTGTTCCAAGCCCGGCAACCGGCCTTCGGCCTCGGCAATACCCGTTTCATAATCACTGTGCTGACCATTTCCAAGGCAGATTTTACCTCGGATATCACACCCTTCGCCGAGCTTGCGGGCCGTCTCGCCAAACTCAGACCCATAAAGCAATAAAGCCGGTGTTGCATCCTGACAGATATAATTGAGCTCCACATCAGCCAACCGCCAGTTCAGGGGTACAAAAATCGCACCCAGTCGGCGACAGGCAAACTGAATTTCAAAAACATCGCTGTCATTCTTAGATAAAACGGCAACCCGATCCCCTTTTCTAACATGGAAAACGTTCAGCAGATGAAGCGCCAGGCGCTGCACCCGGTCCTGCATGTCGGCATAGGTAAAGGACCTACCGGAATTCAAATCGATCATCGCCATGCGGTCAGGCGCATATCCTGCGTGATACCGGATCCAGTCTTCAGCAACAATATCCATCTTAAACCCCTTATATTAGAGAGAATTTGGCAGGAAGAGAGAGAGAATTGGAAAGATCACGATCAGGGCAAACACCACCAGATCCATCGCAAGGAAATTGATGACACCACGAAAGATGCTGTGAACAGGAATACGGTTATTAACAACACTGTTGATAATAAACACATTCAACCCGACAGGAGGCGTGATCAAGCCGATTTCCAGCAATTTGACAACAACAACACCGAACCAGATCAGATCGTATCCCATACCTTCAATGAGCGGGACGACAAAAGGCAGGGTCAACAGCATAATCCCCAGCGGATCCAGCATCATTCCCATAACAAGATAGATCAGGGTAATCATCAAAAGGATAGCCCAATCCGGCATCTGGTAATGGTCAATCAGCGATATAACCTCATGAGTAAGGCCTGTCAGAGAGACGAAAGCCACAAACATCTTGGCGCAAACCGCGATAAAAAAGATCGTTGCACTTTGCAGGGCCGTATCTTTCATTGCCTGAAGAAAATTCTCCCAGGAGAGTTTGCGGGCAAAAACGCCATAGGACAAAGCGATAAACATCGAGACAGCCGCCGCTTCTGTCGCCGTGAAAATACCGCCATAAATACCGCCAATGATCACCGCGAAGAGCGAGATGGCCGGCCAGGCTCTCAGTGTCGCCTGCCAACGCTCCCGCGCGCTATACATCTCATCCGAAATCGGTGCGGCCTCGGGCTTTAACCGCGACCAGATAAAGACCACGATCAAAATACCCAGAAGCGATAGTAATCCCGGGATCACACCGGCCAGAAAAAGCTTGTTAACAGACTGCTCTGTAAATAAACCATACATAATAAACAGAATGCTAGGCGGGATAAGAGCCCCTAGTGTACCGCCAATCGCCACGGTCGATGTCGCCAGTTGCGGACTATAGTTAAACCGCATCATTTCAGGAATGCAGATCCGGCCCATGGCAGAGGCACAGGCAAGACTGGATCCCGTGATCGCCGAAAACCCGGTGCAGCCAATAGCGGATGCCATAGCGAGGCCACCCGGCACCCGGGCCAGCCAGACCCGCACCGCAAAGTAGATATCTGTGGTTATATTAGCATGATAGGCAATGTGGCCGAGCGCAATAAAGAGCGGCACCATGCTCAACGGATACGAATGAAGAAACTCAAAGACATTCGATGAAATCAGGGAGAGCGTCGGATAAAATGCCTTTGTTGCCTGAAATTCATCCCCGTATTTAAATCCGAAAAAAAGATACGTACAGAGAATGGCAAGACCGGCAAGCGCGAAGCCGATGGGAACACGCAGGCAGATAAGCACAAGAGTAGCGATCAGGCCAAACAGGCCAATGGTCAATGGATCCATGAAAAGACAGCCTATTCAGAAGACGGAGAAGAGCGCCCCGACACAGAGCGGATAACAGCCAGTACATCTGTTCCCGTTAAAACGAAGAGCCTGAGAATAAAAACGCTATATCCGACGAGAAACATCAGGCGCCCGGGCCATTCCGGAAGATTAAGCTCCCCGAAAAAATAATTCCCGTCAGATACAACGCTTGTGAAACCAAGATAACCGCCATAGAGAATGGGGAGAAGGAGGAGGCTTCCCAGAAAAGAAGCCAACAGATTCAGAAGCGCCTGCCAGTGTTCCGCCAGACGACTGGTAAACACCTCGACAACAATATGAGCCCGTTCGGCAGCGACATATCCCAGCGGTAAGACAACAGCCCCGATCATCAGTTCCCGAACGATAATCACGTCATCGGGAATGGACAAACCAAACAGAAAACGCCCAAAAATTGTTGCTGTGATAATAAAGCAGATCCCGAGAATGCTGCAGATGGAAAGGATGACGAGCACCCCTTCCAGTTTTTGCAAAATCCGCGGCCCGGGAATTTCCGGTGACGCGCTGCCTATCGGTTCCATGGATAGCCCTGGCTTTTCCGTTCGGAATCATACTTTTTCAGGAAACCCTGATACTGCTGATACAGACCATCTGCATCCAGTCCTGCCTCCTTGGCATTGCTCCGCCATTTAGCAAGATAACCCGAGGCGGCTTCAACCAGTTTCAATTTGTCTTCTTTAGAAAACTCATGAACATTGACCTTAACGCCATCGATACCCTTCTTTAACATCTCAAGGGAGTTATCATTGAATGTCATGATCATTTCCGCCTGTTTATCAACAAAGTCGGAGCCGAGCTGGGTCACGATTTTCTGATGTTCAGGCGATAAATTGTCCCAGGTATCCTTGTTCATGGCAAAAGACAACGCCATCAAGGCTCCCCAGTCCAGTAACGTTACTTCTTGAGCAACTTCCTGCAGCTTAGCGGTCGGTATAAAATAGAGGTAAGCTTGTGAACAGTTGATCAGCCCGGTATCAAGTCCCTGATAGGCGTCATAGGCCGAAAGGCTGACAGGTGTTCCGCCAAGTTCTGTAAAGACCTTGCCGTAAACACTGACCCCCCGAAATTTGATGCCTTTGATATCGCTGATTTTTTTAATCGCTCTGTCTTTACAGATCAGTTGAATTTGCGTGGTTGTAAAATTTGTAACGAAGTGAAGGTTCAATTTTTCAAATTCCGCCTTTACCTCCTCATTCTGCATCGCAAGGTCATAGAGACCGCGGCTACCGACCCAGGGATCTGAGTATTCTGTCGGAAGATCACCGATCAGAAATCCGGGATGCAGTTTCGGGTTATAGAGGCTGGGAACAAATCCCATATCCGCAGCACCCGCTCCTATTCCTTTCGCTGCGGCCTTTGCTTTTAACAGAGCCTGGCCCCAGTGAATTTCGAGCTTGAGTTCTCCATTTGTCCGCTTCTCAAGCTGATCTGCAAACCATTGGATCTGCTTCCCTCGAATCCCTTTATTTGTTGAACTCTCCGTAAATGAAAGAACCTGCCCGGCCTGTGCCGGCACCGCAAGGGTGAGGAAGCTGGCCGCAGATATGGCCGCCAGCAACAACCCGCCTGTCAGTTTTTGTCTCATCATGGATCTTTTCCTTCCTGTTATTTTACTTTTTAAGTCGGTCAGAGCACATCTTGGGAGGCCTCAGCTTGAGACCCATTGCACCAGGGTGTAGGGCGGATCCGCCGCCTCATGCGGTTCGTAGACGGCCTTGACCGAACGACCGATCTTTACGTCCTGATCCTTCGGACCCAGCAAATTACCGATCATGCGAATGTTGCCGGCGTCCGGTAGTTCAACCAGAACAACCGTATAGGGACCAACCGCCTTCAGACTGCTATGGACAGGATGCCAAGGCCTTTCCCAGCTATAGATAACGCCCTCGCCAGATACCTTTTCCCAGCGCATATCGAAGGAATGGCAGCGATGGCACAGCCATTCCGGTCCCCATTGCCAACTCCCGCAGGCTCCGCATCTCTGAACAACGAGTTCAGAACGTCGTGCGGCTTCCCAATAAGGTGCATCCAGCCCGTCCGCAGCAGGCACCGGAATAGGCATGCCGGCAGGTAGGTAAGTATTGCTTGTCATGTCAGTGTTTCCTCTGATCCCATAATCAGGCTGCTGACCGGGCTGACCATCGGACCCGCTATATTCATGGAGATGTTCGCCTCGGCCACCTGATTACAGGATTCGCCTCTGATTTGCCGGACAGCCTCTAACTGCAGACCCATGCCGTGCATATAACATTCCGCCAGATTCCCGCCGGAGGTGTTAAGGGGCAAACGACCGGAACCGGCAGACAGGTTTTGCAGTGTGAAAAAATCGTTGGCGTCTTCCGGTGCACAGAAACCGTGTTCTATGAGTGCCATCAGGACACCAGTCGTAAAATTTTCATAGGACTGAACGACATCCACGTCCGTTGGTTTCAAACCAGTGGCTTCATAAAGCCGTTCCGCTACCGTAGTGAAGGAAGAAGAAGCGACATTTGTTCCGTTCATAACGGTCGCTGCGCAACGATGATCCGATCCTTGAGCCGCTCCCAACAGATAAGCAGGCTTTTGCCGCAAATCCCGCGCCCTCTCTGCCGACACAAGGATAACTGCCGCAGCCCCGTCATTTTCCTGACAACAGTCAAAAAGCCGGTTTACCGGCTCAACGATCCAGCGGCTCTCATCATACTTTTCACCGCTTAAGGGGCGCCCCTTCATCAAGGCTCTGGGATTGGTCTGGGCATGATGATAAGACGCCTGGGCAATCGCCCGCAATGTTGACCGACTGATGTCATGCTCGTGCATAAACCGGGTCGCTTTCACCGCATATTTCTGAGCCGGTGACATCACTCCATAAGGAGACAGAAAGGCCGCTTCTCCCGATACGGTGGGATCAGGAAGCGCTTCACCAAAACGTCGGAACTGTCCTTGGGCAAGGGCCCTGAAAACAACAACACAGTCTGCAAAGCCGACAGCGATCGCCGCGGCTGCATTAGCAACAGCAGCAGCAACACCGCCACCGCCGCCGCCCCAATGCATATTGGCGAATTTCAGATCGTTAATTCCCAGGGCTGCCGCTAACCGGGAAGGATCATTCCGGTCATTTGAATAGGAGGCAAAGCCATCGATTTCCCTGGCATTGATGCCCGCATCCTCCGCCGCCTTTAAGATAGCGCGCAGGGCAAGAACGAATTCCGGATCCGGTGATTGCCCATGTTTGTAATAAGTGCTTTCCCCGATACCGCAAATCGCGACTTTTCCGTATAGATTACGACGCCCCATAATGACGCTACCTCTTCTTTGAAAATCCAAGACCCCTTTGCCCTTAGGCGAAGGTCGAGCACTGGTTCCGGCTTATGCGGGCCTTCTGCGGAACATATTTGTCGCTACAGCAGACTGGACGACCTCGCCTCGTTGATTGCGGATTTCCCGATCAAAAGTGACAATCCCCATATCAGGCTTGCTGGTCTCGCGCTTAAACGTGACTTTCTGAACCACGTGGATGGTATCACCATGCTTGACCGGCAGATGCACACGCCAGTTATCAACCCCCAGCATCGCGACAATCGTCCCGTCCGTGATCCCGCTGGCATAGCCAAGCCCTCCTGCCATGGACCAGACCAGCGGCCCATGGGCGATCGGCTCTTCATAAGGTTGGGTTTTACAAAATTCGTGATCGCAGTGCGGAGCGTTAAAGTCTCCGGTAATCGAGGCAAAATTAACGATATCTGTCAGGGTAACGGTTCTTCTGGGCGTCTTAAGCTCCATACCCAGTTCAAAATCCTCATAATACATGCCGCGCGGCTCATCTGCTGCAACCATCAGGCTATTCCTCCTGCTTTCATTCTTGTTTTTTTGAGAGTGTGCCTTTGAGGAAAGCCATATGTCTAATGCAAAACAAAGCCTCCATCATTCGCTATATGAATGACAAAATTCCAGAGCAGCACTGATTTAAATAACGCAAAGAATGTTTAGAATGGAGACCCGGCGATCCGGCTCTTCTTCAGACGCGACTACCCCCGTACCACCGGTAGCCTGATCATTGCTTTCAGGCCTCCCAAGCGGGACACGCCCAGTTCAACGGAACCGTCATACAGTTCCGCGATGTCCCGGACGATGGACAGGCCGAAGCCGGTGCCGGGAGGGGCTTCATCCAGGCGGCTGCCCCAGTTGATGGCCGTATCGCGCTGCAGCTCGGGAATACCCGGGCCGTCATCCTCAACAGACATCCAGTATTCGGTTTCATTTTTTCCGGCCGCCACATGCGCTTCACTGTCTGCATATTTATGAGCATTGGATAACAGGTTACTCAGCATAGCCTCCAGGTCATGGCGCGGGACAGGAAAAACCAGATCCTCTTCGCAGGTCTGGGAAATCGCCAAAGGTGTCTTCCGGTACAGGATACTGAAACCGAGAACCGTATCTTCCAGCATCTCAAAAATATTCGTCCGGCTGTTCACGTCCCCTTCCGGTCCAATGGCCCGGGCCAGACTGGAATAGCGGTCGACAAGGCCCGTCAGCCGTGTCACCTGAGATTGCAGAAGTTCTCTGTCTTTTTCCGCGATCTCCTCACCGGACAAGGCATTTTTCATAATGGCCAGCGGATGATTGATATCATGGGCTATTTTGCTGACATATTTGCGGGTTCGGTCGACCAGTTTTCGATTTTGCCTCAGAAGCCGGTTGATACCATCGACGGGGGCGGAAAATTCTGTCGCGAACTCTCCTTCGATGCTCTCCGTCTCTCCATTCTCATATTCATTAATGGCTTCGGTGACGTTACTCAGGCCGCGACGCACTGCAACAACGATAAAGAGCAGCAGTGCCATCACAACAAGCGTGACCGGCACATCAAAGAGCAGGGTCAGGCTCTGCAGTCTTTCCGTATGTTCATAAACCAGTTCCTGATACCGCTCCTGCCGGATGCCAACCATAAAATAAACAGGCGACGCGGCCTCTCTTTTGACCAGCCGTTCTGCGACCCGCATGGGTCCGATTTCAGTTTCCCGGGTCTGGACTGTGAAAGAATCAGATGAGGTATCGTCCGGCGGAACAACTGCCTTATCCAGGAGAAGCAGAAAATCCGACTTATCGATAATTTTGCCATCCGCCGTAATCTGCCAGACCCAATCCGCATCCGGCCCGCCGCTGAAGCGGGT
>DIYE01000248.1 GCA_002428885.1 Alphaproteobacteria bacterium UBA6062 | reverse complement strand
ACACCATTACAGAAAATTTTATTTTTGTTCGGTCCCTTTCGGAACCAGGAGCGTTACTAGGCCGGGGATGCCATAGGAAGAAACGGGCAGGATCTGCTTCAGACTACCCAAAACGGCTTCGGCATCCGTAACGGACAGGGTTGCGGTTACCGGAAAATCACCAAGCCTCTCATCCAAAACCAGAACCCGGTCCTGGCGGTAACGGCTGATTTCCGCCAGCACGTCCCGGAGCGGAACATTTTCAAAAACCATACGCCCCGATGTCCAGGCAAGATCGCGCCGCTTATCCAGAGGCCGGTTTTTGCTCATCCCCGAAGATGTTATGTCAATGGCCTGTCCTGCTGACAGAATAACGGCGCCCCCGGAGGGTGATGTTACCTCGACCCGGCTTTCCGTAACCGCAACCGTCAGGTCATCACCGAGCGCCCTCACGGAAAAAGCGGTTCCCAGAACACGTACCGAACCGGCTTTCGTCTCGACAATAAAGGGGCGCTTCTTGTCTTTGGAAACCGAGAAAAAGGCCTCGCCGTCATAAAGACTGATCCGTCTTTCCTGTTCGGTAAAATCCACAGACAGAGCAGAAGCGGTATTGAGCGTGACGGTTGAACTATCCGACAGAATGACCTGCCGGGTTTCACCGCTAGCCGTGCGGTAATCAGCAAACCAGAAATCCCCATAACTTGAGAGCAGCCCTGCCGTGATAAACAGGAACACCGCCGCCGCGGCAGCTATCTTCCTCAGCATCCATTCAGATGAGGCTACAGGTAATGCAGGCCGAGCCAGTGGAACGACATTTTCCAAAGGCCCATTTTCTTCATCTGTTCCGGTTTCAAGTGTCAGCGCATCTGCAAATTCCTCTGACGACCAGAGAGCTTCCAGTTCATCATAGGCAATCCGGTTCTCCCGGCTTTCCTGGTACCATTCGCTGAAGGCTTCCGCGTCCTCCGGGCAGAGATCGGCATCCCGCATGGTGACAAACCAATAAGCGGCCATATCCTCTACAGAAGATGCTTCCTCACGTTTCATTCAGTGCCTTTTCCGGTATCCATATTCCATATTTCATTTATTAAGACGGATGTTTCAGCAAAAGCCGTTACCCGTCCTTTGAATTTTCTTCCCTCAGATAAGTCCTGCAAGTGCTCAACGCTCGCATCATATGAACCATCACCGTATTTTTCGACAAACCCAGCCGGTCCGCAATCTCAGCATAGGTCATTTCTTCAAATTTATGGAGAATCAGAACTTCTCGCTGTCTTTGTGGAAGTTGTCGGATCACGTTCCTCAGTTGCTCTACGCTCTTCTGGGCCAGAATAGTCCTCTCCGGATCAGGTTCTTCATCGGGCAGGCTTTCCAGCACCGATTTTTCAGAGACCGTATCCCTGGATCCGGTTTTCCGGAAATGATCCACCAAAAGATTGGAGGCGATACGATAGAGATAAGCCCGGGGATTTTGGAGTGGCTCTTCCGGTCTCGCGCTGACCAGTTTTAGAAACACATCCTGTGTCAGGTCGGCGGCTGTCTGCGAACAGTTCAGCTTCCTGGTCAGGAAATTCTCCAGCTCCTTTCCATGCAAATCATAATAGCGCCTGATATCGCTTTCTCGCATGGGAGCCTTTCACCTGAATACTGAACGCCTCCGTGCTTACAATAAATTAAGAATGATTGGCAATATCAAAAAATCAGCCAACAGCGCGCAGAAAACGGCTGATAGCCTGAATAGCTTCATCCCAGTTCTGTTCTTCGGTCCGGCCTGATGCTTTTCTGGGTTTAAAACTGTGATCCCCATCTTCCAGCCAGCAAAATTGAAGGGCAGAAGACAAAGTATAGCCTGACACGGTCTCGAACTTTCCCATACTGTCCCGTGTTCCCTGAACGATCAGGGTTGGCGTTGACAGATCTGCAAGATGTTCCGTTCTGGGTTTTTCAGGCTTTCCGATAGCGTGAAACGGATATCCAAGGCAGACAAGCCCCGCCACTCCCGCCTCCTCGGCAATCAGGGACGCCATACGTCCCCCCATGGATTTACCGCCGATAAACAGATTATCTGCCGGCGGAAAATCGCCAATGACTGATTGCCAGCTTTCCAGCAAAATTGGCTGCCTGTCCGGAGGCCTCTTACTGCCCGTCTCTCGCCGCTGCTGCATATAGGGAAATTCAAAACGAACAACATGAATGTCCTGCTCCGCCAGTTTTTCAGCAAAATAATCCATAAACGGGCTGTCCATCGGCGCACCGGCACCATGCGCCAGAACAAGCCTGTATTCACTTTTTGGATCACCGGTTTCCAAATACATCTTTCATCTCTCTTTACGGGCAAGCGACATAACCAGAATTTGATACCGTCCGTGCATTGCTTTCCTATATATAAAAGAAAGGGAATTTGAAGAAAAGTTCAGTCATGTTTGATTTTGTGATTCAGAATGAACCGGTCATCCGCCTCAGCTTTTTCTTCGGCTGCCTGGCGGCTGTCGGGCTTTGGGAAATTCTCAGGCCAAAACGGATCCTGACAGCTCCGAAAGGCTGGCGCTGGATGAATAATCTGGGCCTTACCTTCTTCAATTCCTTTCTGCTGCGCTTTACTTTTCCGGTCCTTGCCGTAGGCATGGCAATCATTGCTGAGGAAAAAAGCTGGGGGGTTCTTAATCTGATCCAAATGCCTCTTTGGCTAGCGGTCGTGATCGCCATTATCCTGCAGGACCTGATCATTTATGCTCAGCATGTGGCTTTTCATCATATCCCGATTTTCTGGCGCCTGCACAAAGTCCACCATGCAGATGTGGATTATGACGTCACAACCGGCGCCCGCTTCCATCCCATCGAAATTGTCCTGTCCATGATGATTAAACTGGGCGTGGTTCTTCTTCTGGGTCCGCCTGTCGTCGCGGTTATCCTGTTCGAGATCATCTTAAGTTCCATGGCCATGTTCAATCATGCCAATGCCCGCCTGCCCAAATCCGTGGACAGACTTCTGCGCCCCATCCTTGTGACACCGGACATGCACCGAGTGCATCACTCTATCCATCATCCCGAATTTAACCGCAATTTCGGGTTTAATCTTGCCATCTGGGATCGGATATTCGGGACCTACAAGGAACAGCCGGACGATGGTCACGCAGAGATGACCATCGGCCTGCCGGAATATCAGGCCAATCGAAAGCAAAGCGCACTTTGGATGATTTTGCTGCCCTTCAAGCGGCTAGCAGATCCTTCTCGGAAATATTAAAATCCTCATAGCGGTGCCAAAGATCGGTAAAACCTGCCAGATGGCCTTCCACTTCTTCACCGGCTTCGGAGATTTTCTCGGCCATCAGCAACAGGATATTGGCGATATGGTCAGCCCGGACGACGGCGCCTAACTGCCCCATAAGCCGAAGTCCTTCTTTCACGTCATTTACATGCCCCAGGCTATCCTGCATCTCAACCAGGATGTCATATCCTTCATCGATCTTCTCCTGCTGGAATAACGAAGAGAAAAAACGTAAATGATAACGAGATCGTTTGACGAATTTACGCACCCGATGCAATTCCTCTGTCGAGAGCTCCTCAATAGAGGCCCCGCGGCTTAAAAGATCTTGCCGCCCGTCTTCGATAATCTCGACAGCAAAGGACCGTAACGGGGACGTCAGGAGTTTTTTGCCGGAACGGCCAAGCCGCTTTGACCAGTCTTCTTTCCGCCAGTGATCAAACATCTCCATCTGGTGTTCGAACCGGCCGCCCATGATTTCCCGCTCTATCACTTCATACTCCTCTTCCCGCATGGCAAGGGCATGAAAGCGTAACTCCTCATACGACTCTTCCAGATCAGGCAAGGGGCAATCTTCGTTCAGAATGCCCGCCAGGAAGACATCGAGATCCCGGGCTTCTCCAAGCAGCGCACCGAAATAGCGGTATTCGCGGGTGAATTTCGTCTGGATTTCCGGATGAATGATCTGTCGAAAAACACGCATGGCAACGCGGGTACGGCGCATACCGATACGGATCTGCATCAGGGCCGCCTCATCTCGATTTACGGAGAAACGATCAAAATTCATCCGCAAATGTAAAGAGCATTCCTTGAAAATGCGCTTTGCGGCAGCCTCGACAGTTTCATCTTCCGAAAGATCAAGATCCGGAAGCTTATAGGTCGGTGCCTGCTCTTGCGGCATTATTTCCGTTACCATTATTTACGACCCAATCCTGTTATCCTATGCTGGCTTCCAGTCCCAAAATATAGCAATCGGTAAAAATGACAAAAAATAAGATAAACCTGCCCGATTGGATCGGCAGTCAGGAAACCCGCACTGAAACCATTCACCAGCAAGCGCTGAACGGTTTTGCCGCTCTCATGGACCAGGACGTTCCTGCATCTTCCTTTGTGCCGGCGGGCGGGCACTGGCTTTATTTTCTGCCGACAGACCGGCAATCCAATCTGGCTCTTGACGGGCACAGCTATAAAGGCGGCTTTCTGCCACCGGTTGATCTGCCAAGACGCATGTGGGCCGGTGGCCGACTGATTTTCGATCGCCCCATAAAAGCCGGTGATGTAATCGAAAAAACATCGACCGTTAAATCCATCAAAGAAAAAGAAGGCCGCACCGGCAAGCTGGTCTTCGTGACGGTAGAACATGAATTAAAAGGAGCGGGCGGCCGATACATCCTGGAAGAACACGATATTGTCTATCGGGATGCACCATCCGAGGACGCGCCTATCAAAAAACCTGAACAGGCCTCCACCGAGTATGACTGGAGCGAGACGATAACGCCTGATCCGGTCATGCTGTTTCGCTATTCGGCTCTGACTTATAACGGCCATCGCATTCACTATGACCGCGACTATGTTATGGATGTGGAGGGTTATCCGGGCCTTATTGTACATGGCCCGCTGATCGGAACTCTCCTGATGAAACTGGCCACCCAAAACATGAAGGGTAAAAGCCTCAAGAATTTTGAGTTCCGGAATTTTAATCCGATCTTTGATACAGCGCCGTTCAAACTGTGCGGTAAGCAAATGGATGATACATTGTGTAGTGTCTGGGCGATGGGTCCGAATGGGGAGCTGGCCGTTTCGGCAACCGCCCAGTTTTAATCTCAGATCGATATAAAAAGGGAGGCAGTAAAGCCTCCCTCTTCCGGATCAGTTGCTCTTTTTCATGGAGCCGTGGTCCATTTTCTTCATATCATGTTTCATAGAGCCATGACCGTGCTTCATAGCGCCTGCCTTTTTGACGGAGACGGTCACATTCACATCGCCTGCCTTTTCAAAAACAAGGGTTACCGGAAATTCCTTGCCCTCTGACAGCTGTTCTTTCAGCCCCATAAACATGATGTGATACCCGCCGGGTTTCATTTCCACCATCTGGCCGGCCTTCAGTTCGATGCCTTCCTTGACATGGATCATCTTCATCACACCATCCTTCATTTCATGGGTGTGAACTTCGGTGCGCGCCGAAATAGACGATTTGGCACCGACCAGACGGTCATCCTGTTTGGTCATGTTGTGAAGGGTCATAAAGGCACCCGCCACTTTGGCTGGCGCCGTCCGGGCACGAGCCCAGGCGTCCTTCGCCATGACTTTACCGTGGCCATCGGCGAGGGAAGGAGTTGCTGCCAGACCGGTCAGCAGGAAGGCTGCCATTGCCGCAGCTTTAGCAAAAGTCGATACAGATTTTTTCATAACTGTCACCTAGAGTTTTTCTTGGATTGTCTTGGTGATTTCTTCCGGTGTCGTTCCATAGGAGAAAACGGTCTGCAAAGAACCGTCCCGGCCCATCAGGTAAGTGAAGGAGGTGTGATCGACGAGGTAATATTCATCATCCCCCTCATCCACTTTCTTGCCGTAGGCCCGGTATTTCCTCTTCACATCATCAACCTGTTCCTCACTGCCGGTAAGGCCGATGATTGAGGGATGGAAAGCCTGAACAAACTCATCAACAACCGCAACATTATCCCGCGCCGGATCGACGGTAATAAAAACAGGTGTGACGTCCTTGCCCTCATCACCGAGCGCTTCCATCACTTGCGTAAAGGTCTGCATTTCTGTCGGACACACATCGGGGCAGAACGTATACCCAAAGAAAATAAGCATTAGTTTTCCATGGAAATCCTTGTCTGTGACCGTTTCTCCCTTGTTATTGACAAGAGTGAAAGGGCCCCCGATCTGTGGTGCACCCGCAATGACACCCGAGCGCTGATTGCTACCCGGCGCCCCAGGAATAATGCCTGTAAAGACAAGCATGGCGATTGTAAAGCCGACAACCACAAGCGCGGCGACGGCATAGGCGAAGATTTTGTTCATATGTTTCATCCTGAAACTGACACCGGTCGAAACCGGTAAATTTACAAAAATGGTTTCCGCTTCAAAGGAGCGGTCATATCAATCAATTTCAGGCGAGCGGAGGAGCTCGCGGTGAGGGGCGAATCCAGGGAGGAGCCCGGGTTAAAACCCGGCTCGCCGGCCAGGTAAAATGTTGAGGGCCGGAGACACGATCCGTCTCAACGTCCGATATCTGCAGCAAAACAGGTTTGATAGCCCCAAAATAACAGACAGGGCAATCCGCACAGGCACTGCAGGCCTCATCCTCCACCCCTTGCAGGGTTTCTTCTTTTGACCCGTCAATGTCCAACCGGACCAGTTCAATACCGTTTCGGGTACAGATTTCCAGAAACTCACCGGCTTCTGCGGTCATCAAAAATCCATGGGTGACCGGTACGAGAAAATTCAGGGCAACAGACAGCATCGCAAGCAGGGAGAAGAACCGTCTCCCCGGTCTCTTACGCATTCCCGCATTTTGTCTGCTGCTGTGATATCCGGCTACCATGCCCGGACCCTAGTGCAGCCCGATCTGAGCCGCAAGTGTTAACTCACAGGTGCGACAATAGGGATCAGCGTCTGGACATTAGGCCGTATACCCATAAATACAACACCTTTAGTGCATAAAACGGCGAAAGACTGCAAGGAACAGCTTGCGGGGTGGGGTGGTTACCCCATCCAAAAGGTGTGACGCGGCAGGCTGAAGCCGTTTTTGCATCCTGCGGACAGGATCGGTTTTCTCCTCTGCGGCGTCAGAAAAGCTTGAAAATGAACCACATTTCCTGCACTTTCCTTCCTAGCAGTGAAGAAAATCGATTCCTGCTAAAGGTGTTGTATTTATGGGTATACGGCCT
>DIYE01000114.1 GCA_002428885.1 Alphaproteobacteria bacterium UBA6062 | reverse complement strand
CAGCCTCAAAGATTTTGACCAGCGGCAGGCGCAGTCCGTTTTCCAGAACCAGCCGGATCACGCCCAGAGCCGCCCGCCGGAGCGCATAAGGGTCTTTCGAGCCCGTTGGCTTTTCATCCATCGCGAAGAAACCGACCAAAGTATCGATCTTGTCAGCGAGGGCAACAACGATACTAACCGGTTCGGTCGGACATGTATCTCCTGGTCCCAGCGGGGAATAATGTTCTTCCAGTGCCTTGGCAACGCTGGGTTTCTCGCCGTCATGCTCCGCATAATAGCGGCCCATCAGACCCTGCAGATCGGCAAATTCACCGACCATTTCCGTGGTCAGGTCTGCCTTGCAAAGCAGGGCCGCCCGCTGGCAATCCGCGACATCGGCGTTGGCAACGAAAGGCGCGATCTCTGCACAGAGAGCCTGAATGCGATCCACTTTCTGACGAACCGTTCCAAGACGGGCATGGAAAACAACATTTTCAAGGCTGGAGACCCTGTTTTCCAGTGTCGCCTTGCGATCCTGATCCCAGAAGAATTTGGCATCAGACAAGCGAGCACTCAGCACCCGCTCATTACCGGCGGTAATCTTCCGGCCACCATCTTCTGCGCGTAAATTTGCAACCGTTATGAACCGCGGCGCCATTTTCCCGTTCTCATCCGCGAGCGAAAAATATTTCTGATGGCTGCGCATGGCGGAAATCAGAGCTTCCTGCGGAACATCCATAAAGCCCGGATCGATGGCACCGATCAAGGCTTCCGGCCATTCGACAAGACCAGCGACTTCAGCCAGCAAAGCATCATCTTTGATAATAGAAAGGCCTTCAGCCGCTGCCAGCCGGTCGGCATCCTTGGTAATGATGGAACGCCGCTCGGCATCATCCAGGATCACATAGGCGGATTTGAGTTTCGCCGCATAGTCGGCAAAACCCGTAACTTCGAAGCTGTCTGATGCCATAAAGCGATGACCTGCGGTTCTGTTACCGGCCGTCAGATGCTCCCATGTCACCGGAACAACCTGGCCGTCGAACAGACACAGGATAGAATGCATCGGCCGCACCCACCGGGCTTTGTAATCGCCCCATTTCATGGGTTTCGGCCAGGGAAGATCGGCCATGGCTTTCGGAAGGATATCTGCCAGGACATCCGCAGTCTGACCGCCCTTGGTTTCAATCACCGCATAATAGAAGCTACCCTTGGGCGTTTCCCGCTCTTCAAGCTGGTCTTTTTCGATACCGGCACCGCGCAGGAAACCTTCCAGCGCCTTGTCCGGTGCACCAACACGCGGGCCGCGGCGCTCTTCCGACTTGTCCGGCTGAGCGGTCGGCAGATCCTCGATCACCAGTGTCAGCCGACGTGGCGTTGAATAAGGGGTGACGGAGCCATATTCCAGACCGGCTTCATCCAGTTCTTTTTTGACAAGACGTGCCAGATCATCTGCGGCTTTCACCTGCATCCGGGCCGGGATTTCTTCACTGAAAATCTCAAACAGTAATTCAGCCATGGATCAGGCCTCCCCTTCCAGATGTCCGCGGTTGCGAAGCCACTGTTCCGCACATCCTTTGGCAAGCGCTCTCACCCGGCCGATATAAGCAGCCCGTTCGGTCACACTGATCACGCCCCGGGCATCCAGGAGATTAAATAGATGACTGGCCTTCATGCACTGGTCATAGGCTGGCAGGACAAGGCCTGCGGCCAGGATATCCTCACACTGTTTCTCTGCATCCTTGAAATGCTGCAACAGGATATCAACGTCGGAATGATCAAAATTATAGGCGGAAAATTCCTGTTCATTCTGCAGGAACACATCGCCATAGGTCACGCCTTCGTTGTTCCAGCGCAGATCCATCATATGATCCACTCCCTGCACATACATGGCAAGACGCTCGAGACCATAGGTCAATTCACCAGACGTCGGATCACAGTCAAAACCGCCAACCTGCTGAAAATAGGTAAACTGGCTGACCTCCATACCGTCACACCAGACTTCCCAACCCAGTCCCCAGGCGCCGAGAGTCGGGCTTTCCCAATCGTCCTCAACAAACCGGATGTCGTGGTTTTTAGGATCAATCCCCAACGCATAAAGGCTTTGCAGGTAAAGGTCCTGTATATTGTCCGGAGACGGCTTCAGGATAACCTGAAACTGGTAGTAATGTTGCACCCGGTTCGGGTTTTCACCATACCGGCCGTCGGTTGGGCGGCGGGAAGGTTGCACATAAGCAGCTTTCCAAGGTTCGGGGCCGAGGGAACGCAACGTTGTGGCAGGGTGGAAGGTTCCCGCCCCGACTTCCATATCATATGGCTGAAGAATAACGCATCCCTGATCCGCCCAGAAATGCTGTAATGTCAGGATCAGATCCTGAAAAGAAGGCGCGGAAGCCGGGTTATCCGCCATAGCACAGACCACATTCTTATTGAAACTAGGTGCGCCGCAACATAATGGTCACATTTCCTGCGGTCAACAGAGCACTGCGCCAGGCTGTAATTTCAGGGCTAGCAGCAGTGATCATCCTTTGATGAGACATAGATGCCACAGTCCGGGCATTTAATGAGATCTGTCGTCTGAGAGGCTGTGTCGCCTTCTTTTTTAATGGTTTCAGTTTTTTCTCCAGGCTTATGACCCAGAAATCCGGCTTTTCGCGCAATTAGATAGACGCCCCCGATTACCAGCAGCAACAAGATGATTTTTATCGGAGAAAACATGCCTGTCCTTTCAAATCAGCATCGACGGCGCGAATCACAACCCGAAGCGATTCCAGTGCGCTTCGTTTTTTGCGGAGGCGACCAGATCTCCAACAGCTTGAGATGTCAAAGACTGAGAACCGAGACCAAGCGTCTTCTGGAACCAGCTTTTGCGGCCCTCCAGAAGCTGGAACTTGACTTTCTCGCCATATTTTTCCCGCATGAAGGAACGCATATCGGAGATCCCGTCAATAAGACCCAGCTCAACCGCTTTGGTACCGGTCCAGACATCACCGGAAAACAATTCCTTGTCTTTACGCTTTTTAAGACGATCACCTCGCCGCTCTTTTACAAAAGCCTTGAAATTCTCATGGATTTCCATTTGCAGTTTTTTCAGCCATTCCACATCCGATTCTTTTTCCGGACTGAACGGATCCAGCTTGGCCTTGTTTTCACCGGCGGAATACATGCGGCGATCAACGCCTACTTTCTCCATCAGACCTGTAAAGCCAAAGCCGGCCGAAATAACACCGATGGAACCGATAACAGAATTCAGATCCGCATAAATCTCATCAGCGCAAAGACCAAGCCAGTAACCGCCGGATGCCATTACATCTTCTGCAAAGGCATAAACGGGCACCTCTTTCTCATCGGCCAGTTGCCGAATGCGCTTGGCAATCAGGGAGGACTGAACCGGCGACCCTCCAGGTGAATTCACGGCCAAAGCCACAGCTTTCAAATTCTTTGTTTCAAAAGCATCGTTAATGATCTCGGCGAGCCCCAGAAGATTAAGCTGCTCACCTCTGAGCTTGCCCCCTCCTGATGCAATAACGCCATGCAGCGGAATAACCGCGACAACGGGATCTTTTTTACGGAACCGCTTCAGCGGTGTTTTATCGATTAAGGCTGATATTTTCATGGAGAATAAAGTAGTCACCATCCTCGCAGGCGCAAGTCTTAATTGAAGCTCTCCATGAGTCCTGCGCCTTCGCGCAGTATTTTTTCCGATTGTGTTGTCGGTTTGCCATCCAGTTCGTGCAGAACAATTCCCGGTAACAATCTTGACGGGCCGTTTCCGGATTTTGTCCCCTGTACCAGCACTCTTTTTGCCGGTGTTTCCCTGTTAGGCCATAAAGGGATGATGGTCAGGCCGCCACAGTTTCTGCCCATCTCAAAGAGAATTTCCGGCAATCGGTCGGATCGATGGATCAATGTCAGGGTTCCACGCGGCCTGACCCTTGCAGCACAGAAACGTACCCAACTGTCAAGACGCGCATCTCCTTCAATATGTGCCTGGGTTTTAACGTTACTGGGTGAACATTGCGCCCGCCCCTCCTCATAAAAGGGAGGGTTGGATATAACGTGGTCGAACCCCTCTTCCAGAAACCGGCGCCCGGCGGGCCCTTTAGCATCCTCAAAATCCTCTTTACGGGTAATATCAGCTTTCAGGATCTGCAAGTGATGGTGACCGGAGCTCAAGAAATCATTGAGGGCGCAATTTTCGCGGGCCAGGGAAACCAGCTCTTCCTGAAATTCCACACCATAAATATGGCTATTGGGAAACCGGTAGCGGGCACACAAGGCGGCGGTTCCCACACCGCATCCGATATCCAGCAGGCTTCCCCCTTCTTCGAGGGAAACCGAAGCTGCCAGAAGAACGGCGTCTGATCCGGCCCGAAACCCCTTGGCCGGTTGCCTGATTCTGACTTTTCCATCCAGAAAACCATCTTCTGTATAAAGAGGAGAAGCTTCAGCCATCTTCTTTCAGCTCTCCCGGTGCCAGGTCGTCAATAATTTGTCGCGCCCCGGGAAGATCTTCTTCGAGGACCATAATACGTCTTTGAATAGCACCAATACTGCCTTCCAGAATAGACGTATGCTCATCCAGAACAACAGCCTCAATCCCTTCCTCCTCAAGGACTGAGAGGATATAGGATATGAGAACCGGATCATTCATTCTTGCGAGTTCTACCACGCTTTAATTCCATTCTTCAGAAACGGGATTTCTCCGAAAAGAAAGATCCCTCACCCCTTCATATACCCGATCACATTTACGGCATAAAGCAAGGCTTTGTCCTGTGACTTGACCGTAAAATAACATAAGCTATGCTCACCGCAATTTTTCGCTTTTGCGAGTATTGTTTAAATGAGGCGATTTTGTCAGTAGCAGCAGAGTTGGACGAAAATAATCCAGCCCCCGTCAAGGCTTCCCTTGAACCGCTGATGGATCTTGTCAAATCGGATCTGGATGAAACGAACCGGATCATTCTTGACAGAATGCACAGTGATGTGGAGCTGATTCCCACCCTGGCCCGGCACTTGATCGCCGCCGGGGGTAAACGTCTGCGCCCCGTCCTCACACTCGGATCTGCAAAGCTCTGCGGTTATGAGGGGGATAGGGCCTGCAAACTTGCCGCCTGTGTTGAATTTATCCATACGGCAACCCTGCTGCATGATGATGTGGTGGATGAAAGCGACCTCCGCCGCGGCAACGAAACCGCCAATGTCCTTTGGGGTAACCAGGCCAGTGTCCTGGTGGGTGATTTCCTGTTCAGTCGCTCATTTCAGCTGATGGTGGAAGACGGCTCTCTCGATGTTCTCAGGATCCTCTCTAACGCCTCCGCTGTTATTGCGGAGGGCGAGGTCCTACAATTGATGAATGTTGGTGACATTACCATCACTCAACAAAGCTATCTTGAGGTCATCACAGCAAAGACCGCCGCTTTATTCGAAGCTGCCTGCGAGGTTGGCGCCGTTGTTGCCGGCCGATCCGAAGAGGAATGCAAAGCGCTGGCCATGTACGGCAACAAGCTTGGTATTGCTTTCCAACTCATCGATGATGCGCTTGATTATTCGGCAGAACAGCAAGCGCTTGGTAAAACCATTGGTGATGATTTCCGTGAAGGCAAAGTAACCCTGCCGGTATTGCTTGCCTATGAACAGGGCACCGAAGAGGAAAAAGACTTCTGGAAGCGTGTGATCGAAGCTGAGCAAAGCGAAGAAGATCTCGATCAGGCCCTTGATCTGATTCGAAAACACGACACGCTTGCTGCAACGTTTGAAGAAGCCAAAAGATATGGTGAGACGGCAAAGTCAGCTCTCGACATTTTCCCTGACAGTCCGGAAAAAGCGGCCCTGAAGGCCGCAGTTGATTTCGCCGTAGAACGCGCCTTTTAGACCATACACGAAAATTTAACGGATCGGGCTTGCCTTCAGGATTTGATAGCGGTATAAGCCGCCATCTCGACATGTCCTTCAGGGCATGAATACGGTCGGGGTGTGGCGCAGTCTGGTAGCGCACATCGTTCGGGACGATGGGGTCGGAGGTTCGAATCCTCTCACCCCGACCATTCTCAGATTTTCCTGATTTATCAAAATACCTAAGACACACATTCCGAAAGCTGATTGTTATATTTTTTGAGAACTTCAGAGAGATCCTGGGAGTTTTCAACAGATTGCTTCTCAATCTCCTGATAACGGCAGGCGATCAGAATCTTCACTTGCCCGTCCCAGGTAACCATCGGGGTCATATAACGCATATAAACCCGGTTTGGGTTGAGGGCGATGGTTTCCTTCGTCAGGGATATAGCACCGCGATCCCGAACGGAAACAAACTTCTGCAGACTTCCCTCAATATATTGAGGATCATGAGCATCTCCGATAGCCATTCCGGTAATATCCCGCCCGCCATCATATAGGCACCGGTTATCGTATCTGTCTATTACAAAGCCCTTCGGATCATCACTTTCCGTTATCATTGTATGGATCAGCCAGTCTGGACTTATAAAATTCTGAATGATAAACAAATCTTCCGCGTCCAGATTGTATTCCTTATACCTTACAAATCGGGCCAGAGAGTCTCCCTGGGAATCCACTCCGTGAATAGACGAAGGTAGGTAATCTAAAGTCGTACGCATTAGGAATTAATCACTCACTTATATTCGTATAACATGACTAAGAAGAGAGTTTATGAGTTCACAATTCTATCAGTCAATTTATATGACTTAATATTACGAAAGATACAGGTAATAAGAAAAAAATATTCTGTGAAAATCTCCAAATACGATAATTTCCACAAACGTATAATCCACATAGCCTATTTCTTTTGATTTATTAACCATTCTGAGCAAACTCGGTTATATAGTTGATTCTTAATATCAAGAGACAACACAATCGGGATGCAGACTTTTGACCCATATCCTGTTCATAGACCTGCATAACAACCTCAGCCTGGCTCATTTTCCGGCTCTCTTTCTAAACATTGGTATAAAAAGCTCGGTCCTGGCTTTTAAAGGCAGAGCCCTTCTTTATGCTTCTGCAGCCAGTAATCGATACCAGTTTCCAGACAACGCGTTACGAGGTCCGATAAAGCTGATGGCAAACACTCTGTCCAGGGCTATACAGGAAACCAAACCGGATTTTCTCCTGACCAGCGACGAAATTCTCATTAGGAATCTTCTTCAATTGAGACACGTTCTGAGATCGCAGAAAGAACCATTGCGAGACATTCAGCAGGATGTTCTGTCTCTTCTGGAAAAAAGCCTGCCACCATCTGACCAGGTCTATAGTCGGGAACACACTCTCTCCGTCGCCGCAAAAGCCGGATTTCCGATCCCTAAATTCGCAACAGCCCATAGCTGGGAAGCCCTCAAAACGCAAAAGGTGGATTTTCCAACTTATCTAAAACTGAGCTTTGAAGCTGCGGGTGTCGGTGTTGCCTTTGCCCAGTCCAAGGAAGAGCTGGATAAGGCCTCTTTCAAGTTGGAGCAAGAATGCATGCAACCGAATGAGCGATATCCTATCCTTCTACAGGAACCGGCCAGCGGAGACGAATTAACGATCAGCTTTTCTGCTTTTGAAGGGGATCTCCTCTCCTATGATGTTTATCGTCCGATTGCAAAAAGGCACAAAAAAGGTCCGGCGTCGGTGATTCAACCTCTATACAGACCGGGTTGGGAACCGGCCCTTCGGTCCCTGGTTAAGAAACTCGAATATTCAGGGCTTGGCGGCCTGGACATCTTCGAACAGGAAGGAACAACGCTTCCAACAGTGATTGAGGTGAATCTTCGCCCCACCCATAGCCTGCAAACGGCGATGCAAACAGGATCCGAGATTCTTTCCTCTTTTGCTGATCAGTTGACCGGAAGATATAACCGCCCCAAGACATCCCATCCCGAACTGAAACAAACCGTCGCACTGTTTCCAGATGAATATCAAAGAGATCCTGATAGTCCACATCTCAATAAAGGACCGGTCGCCATTCCCTGGAATGACCGCAGACTGACCGGTTATCTGATGAAAATGGCTGGACTGCACGGTAAGCAGAAAGACTAACGATGCTATTTAACACCTTCCCTTCCTTAGGACGGATCGCGACAACTTCCCAAAATGACTGGTGGGATAGCCACCGGTTACGAACAAGGGTGGAAGAGCGGCGGCAGTTGCTGGACGGAAAAGTCGGACCTGGTTCAATCGTTATCATCGGTCACGGCGGCAGTCCTGAATTTGTAGCGGATCTACTGGCTGTTTGGGCAACAGGAGCCGCGGCCGCCTGCATCAATCCGTCCCTGACAACCAATGAAATTGAAACACTGCTGTCTTTTGTTGAACCGGTTGCCGGATTGTTTGAGCCGGATGAAGATCCGGTCTTATACCGGACAACCGACATCGGGAGAGTCAATCCGGACCTGGATGATTCGGCCCTGCTTCTTTTTACATCTGGCACGACCGGTAACCCGAAAGGTGTTACGCACAGCTTCCGGTCACTGATTGCCCGGCTCTCCCTGAACCAGGCGTTTATAGAGCGCGAAGCGCTTATGAAAACTCTGTGCCCCCTACCCACTCATTTCGGTCACGGCTTGATCGGCAATCTTCTTACGCCTTTATTTACAGGCGGAGATGTTCTGCTGATGAGCGATCGCTCTCCACTCGGAATGTCAAAATTGGGAATGCTGGTCGATGAACATAAGATCACGTTTATGAGCTCAGTACCCTCTTTCTGGAAAATGGTTTGTAAGCTTTCAAACTCTCCCCAGAAAGACAGTCTTAAAAGGGTTCATGTGGGTTCTGCTCCTCTTTCTACAGACCTCTGGCAAGCTATTGCCGACTGGTCCGGAACGGAGCAGGTCTTCAATATGTACGGGATCACGGAAACAGCAAACTGGATCGGCGGAACCTCCCTGAAGGATGGCCGCTCTATGGACGGACGCATCGGATCGGTCTGGGGCGGTACGGCGATGATCAGGCAGGAAAACGGAACTCTCGGGTCATCCGGTAAAGGCGAACTGCTGATCCAGACACCGTCCCTGATGTGTGGCTATTATAAACAACCGGAACTGACTGCAGAGGTTCTACAAAATGGCTGGTTCCATACAGGGGATATCGGGATTATCGAGGAAGATCGAGAAATCCGTATCACCGGTCGCAGTAAATCTGAAATCAATCGAGCCGGAATGAAAATCCTGCCTGAAGAAATCGACCTCCTGCTGGAGCGGCATGACGAGGTTCAGGAAGTCTGTGTTTTTGGTATGCCCGATCCGGTGAGCGGAGAAAAAGTGGCCGCAGCCTGTGTCCTGAAAGAAGGCTCCTCCCTCACCCAGGGAGATCTTTCCACCTGGATGCAACCTCTTATCCGACGGGAAGCCATTCCGGAAAGCTGGTTTTTTGTCCCGGAGATTCCAAAAACCGACCGAGGTAAAATCAACCGGGATCAGGTAAGAGACGCGTGCCTTAAAGGAGGCGACTGATGCGCTGGGCATGGGGGACGCCGCTGAGGCTGGATACGGAAAATTATGTCCTGCAGTCCGTTGATGCGAACAATATCCCGGCCGAAATGAAAGATTGGTTCGCAGATCCTGAGGTTATGCGGTTTATGAATGACCCGATGCATATGGACGAAAATGCTCTTCAGAAACGGTTTAGCAGGTTCGACAACAAACAACTCTTTGCTCTTGTTATATACGCACGCGATATCAAAAAACCGATCGGCCTAATGCGGATTTTCGTTGAGCAAGCTCACTTGAAAGCGGAAACCAGTATTCTGATCGGCAACAAGGATTATTGGGGCCGGAATACGGTTATTGAAGTCAGGGAAAGGGTCCTGCGGTTTTTCTTCACCGCCATGAAGCTCAACAAAATCACAGGTTCCGTCCGAGCCCGCAACTTCCCGGCCTTGTTCAACTACACCCGGCAGGGTTTTGAAAAGGAAGGCATCCTGAAACAACAGATGCGCGGCAGGGACGGACAGTTCGAAGATGTGGTACTGTTTGGCCTGCTACGGGAATCCTGGGAGAAAAAACACCTATCCGGAAACGGGGAAAGCAAGGCTAATGACCTCTAACTATACTGAAAAAGCCATTAGCCACCTGGCCTCGGTGACAGGTTGCGATCCTTCAGATCTGTCACCCGAAGATACCATCGAAACGGTCGATAAGTGGGACAGCCTTAATCATATGCGCCTCGTCCTTCATCTGGAGGAGATCCTTGGCAAACAGCTGGAAACGGAGGAAGCCATGTCTCTTTTCACGGTTCAAGCAATTTCAGAATTGCTGGCAAGAGAACAGGCCTAAAGTATTTTAATCATCTCAATAAAAAACCCGGCTCAATGGCCGGGTTTTTAGTGTTTGGATAGGATTACCGATCAGCCGGCTCTTACCCGCTCCAGGAAGCTGTGAACTTCCTGATCCAGGTTGTTAACCTCGCGGGACAGTTCATCAGCAACATCCTGAACCTGAGAGGCTGACTGACCTGTCGTAGCAGCGGCCTCATTCACGGACGTTATATTGTGAGACACTTCCTGGGTGCTCTGAGCCGCCTGCTGAACACTCCGGCTGATTTCCCCGGTAGCAGCTCCCTGCTCTTCAACAGCAGAAGCGATACTGGTGGCAATCTCATTGATACGACCGATTGTCGTACTAATGCCGCCAATCGCACCCACCGCGTTATTGGTCTCTTCCTGAACGGCGCGGATCTGACCGGAGATTTCTTCGGTCGCTTTTGCCGTCTGGGTCGCCAGGTTTTTAACCTCGCTTGCCACAACGGCAAAGCCTTTACCCGCATCACCAGCCCGGGCCGCTTCAATTGTCGCATTAAGGGCAAGCAGGTTCGTCTGTCCGGCAATATCATTAATCAGCCCGACAACATCACCGATTTTCGCGGCGGCATCATTCAGACTGGTGACCATCACATTGGTGCGTTCCGCTTCAGACACAGCTTCACCAGCAATATTGGCAGCCTGACCAACCTGACGGCTGATTTCACTGATAGAGGCTGACAGCTCCTCCGTTGCCGAGGCAACAGAGTGCACACTGGTACTGGCCTGATCAGAAGCACTGGCCACTGTTTCAGAACGGTTGCTTGTCTCGTCCGCCGTCTTCGACATATTGCGGGACGTCTGGTTCATTTCCTGCGCAGCAACAGCAAAGCTCTCAACCAGATGCTTAACGCTGCCTTCGAAGTCGTCGGCAAGCTGGTTCATTTCAGCCGCTTTGTTGGCTTCCGCTTCCTGCTCCAGTCGTTCTTTCTCTTCCTGGGCACGACGTTCTGCTTCCTGTGCTTCCTGTTCAGCCCGCGCTTTGTCGGCTTCGCGCTTCTGGCGTTCCTCCTCAGCCTGGACACGCATTCTTTCTGCTTCCTTGGCTTCATCCCTGAAACCGACCAGCGCATGGCCCATTTCAGCAATTTCATCAGAGCCGACAACCACGACTTCCGTTTCAAGGTTGCCGCCGGCAATCGTACGCATATCATCGACCAGGCGATTAAGGCGACGCATCAGACTACGGCCGACATAGAGCCAGGCTATCAGAAGAGCGATAATCACACTCAGGGCAGCAATACCGATCAGCAGGTTACTGGTGCGTTCGATGGTAACATTAGCCTCTTCAACGGCGGCTGTTGAGTTGGCTTCTGTCGCATTGATCAGATCTTCGACAACGAACTCCAGAGCCGTTGCCAATGTAGCCGCCTGATTTTCGGCTGCCCGGATTTCTCCGAGCACCGACAGATACTCTTTCCTCAAAGTAAAGATGCTGTCATCTCGGTTGCCGATATCGTAAAGCGCATCAGATACTTTTTGCAGCTTTTGTTTCTCTTTGAAATTGGGTAGAAGCGCGACAAATTTCAGTTTCGTACCTGTAAGGACAAACTCTTCCTTACGGGCTTCCACATCTTCACGGGTTGGCTGATTAGCAGCCCTGTAAAGGGAGCTGACGACCGTGTTTGCATCTGCTTTGAACTGGATCAATCGCTGGATCAGCCGGAAATCCTTTGAAACCAGTTTCCGCACACCCGCCTTAACTTTCTGGATATCGCCTTCGGCGCTCAGAAGCTGAGAGTTAATGCTGAGTGTTGAGGTTTCCGCATTAATCACCGGATTGACCAAATCCCGGATTTCTTTTTCCAGAACCGTCACCTGCTCCAGATCTTCTTTCAACTGAACTTCAAGCTTGTTCCGTTTAATGACGGCATTACCCATATCTTCGAGGGCAAATTCCAGCATTTCGAGATTGGCCAAAGCCTGCTCGATGTCATCCGCATTTTCCTCGTTTTTTGCGGCTTTCACACTTTCAACGAGGTCGGCCAAGGTTGCTTTCGCATTCTTTAGCTGCTTCTTACGATCTTCCTCTGTCCGGGTTGCTGCAATCAAAGGTGCTGACTCGATCACCCCGGTCGCCTTCTGGGAAAGTCTCTGTGCGTCAGAAAAAGCCGTAAAACTGCTTTTCGTAATATCGTTGAGTGTCCGTCCAAGGCTCACAAATTCCACAACACCAAGGGTACCACTGATCATGGTGAGAACGGCAACGACACCAAAAGCCAGGTATAGACGTGCTCGAATACCGAGTTTTCCAATGGCTCTCAGGACCGGAGAACGCTCCGCAAGCCCTTCAGAATTATTATTGTTCTTCTTTTCCGCACGTTTGTTGCGGAACTCCTTCAGCGTATCGCCGAGCATCACTATGCCCCTCCTAAAAAACAACTAAAACCGGCAGTCGCACGAAAAAGTAGTGAGAAAGTGTTACTATTTTCTTCACAAGAGGGAACTTGCTCGAACTTTATTTAAATTCATTATTTCCTAATATTTGTATATAATCAGTATTTACAACAAAAAAACCCGGCACAAGACCGGGTTTTCTCTTTATTACTTCAGAAAATCAGTAACTGATCTTCTGAACTTTCTGCCATTTTGCTCCTACGACCTTAGAAAGAATGGCACTATTTCGCTTATCCGGCCCCAAATGATCTTTTTCACTGAAACTCATCGCCGCACCACCAAACATGGAGGGGTAGTCCTTGATTTTCTCCAATGCTTCAGCAGTCTTTTCGGCTGTCAGATCTTTACCTGCAGCATCCATGGCATCCGCAAAGAGCTTAATCAGCTCGTAACCCGCGATAGACTGAAGAACCGCAGTCTTATCGAACCGCTTCTTATATTTATCCATCCACGCCTTTACCTCAGGGGTCGCATCTTCGTAATACGGGATCGGCGTCTGACCGGTTCCGTAAAGGCCTTCTGTAAGCCCTTTGGCAAGGGTGATATTTTCAGGTACATAACCGGCGGAACTGACAACAAATTTAGGGTTGTAGCCAATTTTCTTTGCCGTCGCTATGCTCCCAATTGTTTCGCCAATAATTGTACCAAGGCAGACCAGTTCAGCTCCACCTGACTTCAATTTTGCAATCTGAGAAGAAAAGTCTTTAGAGCCTCTCTTGAAGTTTGTCTTGATAACCGGCGGCAATCCCATGGCCTTAGCCTGTTCCTCACATCCCAACAGAACATTCTTGCCGAAGTCGTCGTCCTGATACAAAACACCGATCTGCTTCACATTCTCGTTCTTAACGAAATAATTAACAGCCGCGCGCATCTGATCATCGTAAGGAGTCAGGTTGGAAAATTTGAGTTTGTGATGCGGTTCAAACATTTCCTTGGCTGCAGAAAGAGGGAAGATATTCATCACCCCCTTCTTAAGAGCCCGAGGCATGGTCACCATGTTGGTTGGTGTACCCAGCGGGCCGACCAGAGCAAAAACCTTGTCTTTCTTAATCAGCTTATCGCCGGCCTGGGCAGCTTTATTCTGTTGGTAAGCCGTGTCCTCAACAATCAATTCAAGCTTCCGGCCATGGATGCCTCCATTGGCATTGATTTCTTCTACAGCCATACGCATACCGTTAGTGACCGGCACTCCCCAGAGAGCAACAGGACCGGATAGCGGCTGGTGAGATCCCAGAACAATTTTGTCATCGTGGATACCCTGATCAGCCTGGGCAGCACCGGTGAAGGTCGCTGCAGTCGCAACAGCCGCCACAGCTCCCAGGCCCAATCGGAATAGATTTCTCCGTTTCATTTTCTTCCTCCCGTTAAATATTCTGTTCTACTTCAAACTGCTCCCGTTCTCGGCTGAGTCAAGAGCGGGGGCTAATACATCGTATCAATCAACTCCTTGTATTTCTTATTCACGAAAGACCGCTTTAGTTTCATGGTCGGCGTCAGTTCATCATCCTCCGCTGTGAGAATCTCGTCAATCAGACGGAACTGTTTGATGGTCTCCACCTGGGCAAAGCCCTTATTGACCTTCTCAACTTCAGACCAGATCAGATCGTTTACTTCCTTGGCGCGGCACAGGCTTTGGAAATTTGTGAAAGGTACATCCCTGTCCTGGGCGTATTTCTCAACATTCTCCTGATCAATCATGATCAGGCAGGTGAGATATTTCCGTTTATCCCCAATCACAACCGCATCAGAGATAAAGGGGCTGAATTTTAGCTGATTTTCGATCTCCGACGGCGTGATATTTTTACCGCCGGCAGTAATAATGATATCTTTCATCCGGTCAGTGATTTTCACAAAACCCTGATTATCCACATATCCCACATCACCGGTATGCAGCCACCCGTCGACAACCGTTTCCGCCGTTTTTTCCGGCTGATTGAGATATCCCATGAAAACATGCGGTCCCTTCAGCAGAATTTCACCGGCATCGGAAATAGCAACTTCCGTATTGGGAGCCGCAGCGCCGACGGTCCCAAGCTTCAGCTTATCCGGCAAGTTCGATGTGGCCAGCCCGACATTTTCCGTCTGGCCGTAAACCTCATACATATCAAGGCCGAGCGACAGATACCACTTGATAAGGTCAGGCGAAATAGGTGCCGCGCCCGATCCGAGATATTTAGCCCGGTCCAATCCCAGCAGCCGCTTGATATTTTTCAAAACCAAAGTATCGGCCAGCCAAAACTTGACCTTAAGAGCGGCAGAAGGCTGTTTCATTTCCAGTTTACATTCTGCAAGCTGATAGCCGACGCCAATCGCTGTTTTATAAGCCAGCTTCTGCAGGTTGGTTGCATCACTCAATTGAAGGGTGATAGCAGAGAAGAATTTCTCCCAGATCCGCGGCACAGCGAAGAAAATTGTCGGTGATACTTCCCGGATGTTTTCAGGAACCGTATCCAGTCCTTCCACAAAATTGACAGTTGATCCGACACTCAATGGCAGGAAGATGGTAAATGCCCGCTCCGCAATATGACAAAGCGGCAGGAAAGAGAGCTGCTCATCCTCTGGGCCGAAACCAACGAGCGGCGTCTGGTTGGCGATCTGGAACATCAGATTGCGGTGAGAGATCATCGCACCTTTCGGAGGTCCCGTCGTACCGGACGTATAGATCAGGATTGCAAGGTCGGTCGGTTTGGACAGAGAGACGGCTTCTTCCCAGAAACCAGGATGATCTTTGTGGTAGGCCTCGCCGAGATCATACAGGTCATCAATACTGACAACCATGTCGTCCTTCAGATCCCTGAGACCATCCATGTCATAAACGACAATCTTGCGCAGGTCCGGCAGATTGCTCCTGACTTCCAGAATCTTATCCAGTTGCTCTTCATTCTCGGCGAAGAAATAGCGGGTTCCAGAGTCTTTACACAGATATTCCACCTGCTTGGCACTGTCTGTTGTGTAAACGCCGTTGCTGACGCCGCCAACACCAAGTATCCCCATATCCGTATAAAGCCATTCAGGATTGTTATCGCTTAAGATGGAAACTGTTTCCCCACGCTGCAGACCCAGCGAAACCAGTCCAAGCCCGACAGAGCGGGCCCTACGGCCATAGTCGGCCCAGCTAATGCTGCGCCAGATACCGAGATCTTTTTCCCGCATGGCGACTTTGCTGTCAAAATCCTTGACCCGCTTCCAGAACAGTTTGGTGGTTGTATCAGCCCCGTCAATCAGGGTTGGCGGGTAGGTCACTGTATTCATATTATTCACGTCCTGCCTCCCTTACTCAGCGCCAGGTTTTCCGCTTTTTCCAGCGGCGTTTTCCCCGAACCCCGTGATCCTGCATTCCAAGATAAAATTCCTTGATGTCATCTTTCTCCAGCAGGTTTGCCGTGGTGTCTTCCATAACGATCCGGCCGACTTCAAGGACATACCCAAAATCAGCGGTGTTCAGGGCAATATTAGCATTCTGCTCAACCAGCAACATGGTCATTCCCTGCTCCACATTCAGACGTTTGATAATGTCAAAGATCTCTTTAACCAGTCTCGGGCTGAGACCAAGGCTGGGTTCGTCCAGAAGCATGACCTTGGGCCGCGCCATGAGAGCCCGGCTGATCGACAGCATCTGCTGCTCCCCGCCCGACAACTGGCCTGCCGGCTGGTCCGCCCGTTCTTTCAGGATCGGAAAATAGTTATGGACCAGTTCCAGATCCCTGGCGATTTCATCCCGGTCACTGCGGGTATAGGCTCCCATCATCAGGTTGTCATGAACACTGAGGAACGGAAACACCTCTCGTCCTTCCGGCACGTGACTGATCCCCTGACGCATAACCCAGTCAGGATCATTCTTCTGGATCTCTTTTCCATCAAACAGGACGGACCCTTTTTGCGGGTCCATCACCCCGCTGATGGTTTTCAAGATCGTTGTTTTCCCGGCACCGTTAGCCCCAAGGACCGTTACAATCGTTCCGTCATGCACATCCAGAGAAACCCCGCGAATAGCCATAATAGGGCCGTAATAGGTTTCGATATTCCGGACTTTAAGTACTGCTTCACTCATCCTTAGCCCCCCAGATACGCTTTGATCACTTCAGGATCATTCTGCACTTCCTGAGGTGTGCCATGGGCCAGCATACGACCGTAATTGAGCACCAGAACCCGGTCCGATACCTCATTTACAAGCCCCATATCATGCTCAACCATCAGGACGGTGATACCCAATTCCTTTTTGATATCCTCGATCCAGAAAGACATATCCTGGGTTTCTTCCACATTGAGGCCCGATGACGGCTCATCCAGCAAGATAAGTTTCGGCTCTGTACAGAGAGCCCGCCCCAGTTCCACGACTTTCCGAACACCGTAAGGCAGGTTCATAATCAGGCTTTCCCGATAATGCTGAAGATCCAGGAAATCAATGACCTCCTCCACCTTCTCCCGATGTGCCAGCTCCGCCTTGCGAACAGAGGGCAGGAATAATGCTTCGGCAAACAGGCTGGTTCGACTGTGGCAATGACGGCCGACCAGCAAATTCTGCAAAACCGATGCATGCTCAAACAGTTCGATATTCTGAAACGTCCGGGCAATACCGAGGCCGGCGATTTCATGGGACGGTGTTTCCGTAATATCCTGACCGTCAAATGTCATCCGGCCTTCAGTGGAGTCATAAATCCGGCTGATCAGGTTAAAGATGGTTGTCTTACCCGCCCCGTTAGGACCGATAATGGTAAAACACTCCCCCTTATCAATATGGAAATTGACGCCATCTACCGCTTTGACGCCACCGAAATTGATGGCCAGGTTTTCTGCTGCAAACAAGGTCATCTCAATCTCTCCGACTTCATATAGGATTTCTGGCGCTTAAAGGTGGCTTTCTTGTAAAGCGGGAACATCTGGAAATAGAGCTTTACCTTCAGCCAGCGGCCATAAATGCCGAACGGTTCGAAAATGATAAAGAAGACAAGGATTAAACCGAAAATCAGCGGTTCAAACCCCGGTTGTTCGGCTATCACATGCGGCAGATAATCCTTCATGATGGCCAAAGCCTGCGGAAGCGCCAGGACAAACATGGCGCCGAACACCGCACCATGCAAAGAACCAATACCACCGACAACAACCAGAACCAGCAGTTCAAGGGACTGCAGAACCGTAAAGCTTTCCGGAGACAGGAAGCCAAGTTTATGAGCAAATAATGCGCCGGCAAGGCCGGTAATGCCCGCACTCAGACCAAAAGCGGTGGTTTTGGTTCGAGCAAGATTGACCCCCATGCTCTGGGCGGAAATTTCGGAATCCCGCACCGCCATCATCGCCCGTCCTGTAGGCGACCGCAGCAGGTTGATGGAAAACAGGATAACCGCAATCAACACCCCAAGACACAGGAAGTAGAAAGGCATGCCGTCCGTCAGTTCCATGTCACCGAATTCGATTGATTCCACCAGAAGGCCTGTATATCCGTTGGTGACGCTTTCCCAGCGGGAAAAGACTTCCTCAATAATAATGGCGAAGGCAAAGGTCGCCATTGCAAGATAGATGCCTGTCAGCCTGAGCGCCGGAATACCAATGGCCACACCGGCAATTGCCGCCAGAATTCCCGCCAACGGGAAGGACAGGAAGAAAGAGAAAACAATCGGCTCTTCCATAAAGGGGAGCGACAGTCCATTTCCGGTCAGAACCGCTTCCGTATAGGCACCAATCCCGAAGAAAGCCGCATGTCCCAGACTGATCAACCCCGTATAGCCTGACAGCAGCATCAGGCCGACACCGGCAATCGCGACAATATAGAGCTGGGTCATCTGGCCGATATAATATTCATCCAGGATATAGGGAGCTGCAAGAACAGCCAGAAGCAGAGCACCATAAGACCAGGCATAACCTGAATGTTTAGCGATCCGGATATCCTGTTCATATTCCGTTTTGAAAAGAAAACGCATGATTACACCCTCTTCCCGGTCTTTTCACCGAACAGGCCTTGCGGGCGCACCACCAGGACAACCAGCAGCACAACATAAGCCGCCACATTCTTGAAGCCAGGCGGGAGATAGAAACCGGCGAGGGTTTCGATCACACCGATAATGATACCGCCGACAACAGCCCCGGGGATGGAACCAAAACCACCCAGCACAGCGGCCGGAAAAGCCTTCAAACCAAGAAATCCCATATTAGTATCGATCAGGGTGGTCGGCGCCAGCAGGATCCCGGCTGCGGCAGCCACGGCTGCACTGATGCCCCAGATCATGGAGAAAACGGTCTTCACCGGAATGCCCATATAGTAGGATGCCAGCTGGTTTTGGGAGGAAGCCTGCATGGCAACCCCCAGGCGGGTATAAGTAAAGAAGGCATATAAGACACCGCAGAGCAGGATCGTTGCGATAATCACCGACAGATCCGTCTGGGCAATCACCAGAGACCCGACCTCTTCCGGAACCAGGCGCATGCCCTCACTGGAAAAAGGTGTTGAAATGGCATAAGTCTCGGTTCCCCATCCCGGCATCATACCGGCCACACTGCGCGCGATATATCCAAACCCGATGGTGACCATCACGATCGAAAATTGCGGCTGCCCCAGAACAGGTCTCAAAACCGTCCTGTCCACAAGATTTCCGATAATAAACATTCCGACAATCGCTGCGGACGCCCCAAGCCAGTAGTTCCAGCCAAGGATCGAAATGAATGTGTAGGCGAGAAATGCCCCGAGCATCATAAGATCGCCCTGGGCAAAGTTGACGACTTCCGTCGCTTTATAGATCAATACGAAGCCAAGCGCGACCAGAGCGTAAATGCATCCGATTGACACGCCGCCGATGACCAACTGCAAAAACTCAAACAGAACGGCCTCCCAATGTTGTCCGATATTCTTTTTATCTATTTGATTTCGCTGCATTAACATTCGGACAGATGCAGCGAGATAAAAAAGTATAGGCAAGCTTTTATTTAAGCGTCAACAGAACGAGCAGTAATTTACAGTGTAAATTTTGTTCGCAGGCGCAACATAATTACATTTATGAGTGAATTTTTCTTTAGAACTTAAGTATTTTGTTTCTAATACTAAATAAATAAATATTTGACATATTTCTTTTTTTTAAAAAAATGTCACTTTTTATAAAATTTAAAAAACTATACTTAACGCACTGTAGATTTATATCTCCTAAATCGGCCCTATATTTATTTTTTTCTAAATGTTGAAAATCTGATTTTTACCTACACGGTAATTTTTAGAGAGAGAATACAATGGTATCCATCACAACTCCTGTCTCTCTTCTCTGGTCAAATTAAAAATGTAAGACAATCAATACAAATGATAATCCGTATTATTATTCGATATTATGCATGAAAAATCAGCAAACTCTCCAATAAAGTGCTTAGTGAAAATAAAATTCTACTCAAAATGGCTGACGTAAGGGAATCAGTTAGATAGGCACCTTATTATAATCACCAACATACCCTTTTCCGTTATTGCAGCGTCATATGAAATGGTTACACTCGGCAAAAACAACAGAAAGCAGGGACTTATGGCCGTTTCTATCCCCTTCAAAAAAGAGCTGGACTTTGACTATGGTGTGGCAAGTGACCTCAGCCCGTTGATCCGGCGCGTTATTGCGGAAAATCCGAGTGCTTTTACCCTACACGGTACCGGCACTTATATCGTCGGCCGCGGCACTGTTGCGGTGATTGATCCTGGTCCGCTTGACGACAAGCATGTGGAAGCCATCCTGAAAGCCACCGCGGGCGAAACCATCACCCATATCCTGATTACCCATACCCATAACGACCACTCCCCGGCCACAGCGCTTCTTAAGGAAAGATGTGGCGCACAAACCTATGGTTATGGCCCACACGGCAGCGGCAAACCCGGGATAACAACATCGGAGGGCGGTGATATGGATTTTGTTCCGGATGTGGAAATTCGGGACGGCGATATCATCAACGGCGATGGCTGGACGGTGAAGGCCCTATACACCCCGGGGCACTTATCCAACCATATCTGCTTTGAGCTGGTCGAGGAAAAAACCTTGTTTTCGGGGGATCACGTCATGGGCTGGTCAACGTCCATTGTCTCGCCTCCCGACGGAGACATGACAGACTATATGGCCAGTCTGGAAAAACTGCTGGATTATGATCACAAGATTTACTGGCCAACGCATGGCCCGGCCATTGAGGATCCGCACCCTTTTGTTGAAGGTTTAATCGCTCATCGTCATGAACGGATGGATCAGATCCGCGCCTGCCTCCGAGACGGCCCTATGGATATATCATCCATGGTCCGGAAAATGTATGCGGACGTGCCGGAACATCTTCACCCTGCTGCGGCTAGATCTGTTTATTCCCATATCATTATGCTTGTGGACAAGGGAGAAGTCGCAACGGCAGATGGGCAGGTAGAAGTGACGTCCACCTACCGCATGACTTGACCTCAGAAAATCCGGGGCGCCTGTCAGTCCCGGAAATTCACATATTGCAGCGGCATATCCACGTCGAGGTCTTTGCAGAAGGAAATCACCGCCTGCAAGTCGTCCCGTTTCTTGCCTGTCACCCGAAGTTCATCGCCCTGGATAGCGACCTGCACCTTGATTTTTGATCCCTTGATCTGCTTTACGAGCTTCTTCGCCAACTCCTTGTCGATCCCCTCGCGGATAACAACCTGCTGGCGGACGCTCTGCCCGGCAGCTCGTTCCGGATTTTTATAGTCCAGAACACCAGCATCCACCTTCCGGCGTGTCAGATGTCCCTGCAGCAACTCATGCATCTGCTTTAATTTAAGATCATCATCGGCGTGAATGGTCAGGACACTTTCCGTCTGCTCGATTGAACAGTTGCTGCCTTTGAAATCATACCGGGTTTCAATTTCGCGGCGCACATTATTGAGCGCATTTTCCACTTCATTCAGGTCTGTTTTAGACACAATATCAAATGACGGCATAACATCCTCCTCAACAATCAGGTCAGTTGTTCTTTTGTTTTCTGGAATTTGATATCCGGCCAGTCCTTCTCGGCGCGCTCCAGATGCCAGGCATTACGGGCCAGGAAAACCGGCGCATCGTCATGATCTTCGGCAAGAGATGCCTGATTGGCATCCAGGAACTTCTTGAGAATATTGTGATCCGGATGTTCGACCCAGCGGGCCGTATAAAGCTCGGTTTGTTCGAAATTCACGGGAATATCATATTCGGTCCGGATACGATCCGCCAGCACTTCAAACTGCAATCCGCCGACGACACCAACCACCCAGTCCGATCCCATCCGGGTCTTGAAAGCCCGGGCAGCACCTTCTTCGGCAATCTGGATCAAGGCGCGCCCCAGATGTTTGGCCCGCATAGGATCAACAGGACGCACTTTTTGCAGCAACTCCGGCGCAAAGCTTGGAATACCCGTAAATTTAATATCCTCCCCTTCCGTCAGCGCATCACCGATACGCAAATTACCATGGTTCGGAATACCAATAATATCGCCGGGCCAGGCTTCTTCCGCCAATTCCCGGTCCTGAGCCAGAAACAAAACCGGATTATGAATAGCCAGGGTTTTAGCAGAACGGATATGCTTCAGCTTGGCCCCCCGCTTAAAATGTCCGGAGACCAGCCGCATAAACGCAATCCGGTCCCGATGCTTAGGATCCATATTCGCCTGGATCTTGAAGATGAAACCGCTGACTTTTGTCTCGGTCGGTTCAATCTCTCGTGCAGCAGAAGATGCAGAACCTGGAGACGGTGCCATATGGGTAAGGCCATCCAGCAAGGTTTCAACACCAAAGTTATTGATGGCACTGCCAAAATAAACCGGCGTCATGGTCCCGTCCAGAAACGCCTGCTGATCAAATTTCGGACACAACTCCCGGATCATCTCAACATCTTCACGGAGTTTTTCAACATAGTCTGCAGGCAGATGTTCATCGATTTTCGGATCATCAACACCGTTACAGACAATACCTTCATCCAGATGATTGTCCTTATCTTTGCTGACCAGGACCAGACGATCCCGAAACAGATCATAACAGCCCAGAAAATTCCGGCCCATGCCGATAGGCCAGCTTGCAGGAACCACATCCAGCGCCAGGGTCTGTTCGATATCATCGATAAGCTCGAAAGGATCCAGCGCTTCACGGTCAAATTTGTTGATGAAAGTGGCAATCGGCATATCCCTAAGACGGCATACCTCAAACAGTTTCCGGGTCTGGCTTTCGATACCTTTCGCCCCGTCCAGGACCATCACGGCACTGTCCACGGCGGTCAGTGTCCGGTACGTATCCTCACTGAAGTCTTCGTGGCCTGGCGTATCAAGCAGATTGAAGGTTTTGCCTTCATAATCGAACGTCATGACGGAAGAGGCGACGGAAATACCTCTCTCCCGCTCCACTTTCATCCAGTCAGAACGAGCCCGGCGCTGCTCACCGCGTGTTTTAACCGCGCCGGCCATCTGGATGGCACCTCCGAACAACAGCAGTTTTTCCGTCAGTGTCGTTTTACCCGCATCTGGGTGGGCGATAATGGCAAAGGTGCGCCGGTTGGCGACCCGCTCTTCAAGCAAACTCATGATCTTTCCCGGGCTGGGGAAGAAAACCCCTCAGGCCCTCAAATAAAATAGCCTGCGTGACATAGCATAGCTGTCTCGCAGGCTAAAGGAGATTCATGAGGATGGAAGCTAAGCTCAGTCCTCAATCACTTTCAGGACCAACTTTCCGAAATTCTCCCCGGAGAAAAGCTTCAGGAACGTAGACGGGAAATTTTCAATCCCTGTATCCACATGCTCCTTGAATTTGAGCTGTCCCTGACTGTACCAGGTTGCCAGTTGCTGTACACCTTCTCCATATTGTTTGACATAATCAAACACCACAAAGCCTTCCATCCGGGCATGTTGAACGAGAAGACTGAGATAGTTTACAGGTCCCTGAACCGGGGTCGTATTGTTATATTGTGAAATGGCACCGCAGATCACAACGCGGGCATGGCGATTAAGACGGGCCAGCGCGATATCCAGGATGTCTCCGCCGACATTGTCGAAATAGACGTCCACACCGGATTTAAGCGGCTCTTTCAAATCGTTCAAGAAACTATCTGCTTTGTAGTCGACACAGGCGTCAAAACCCAGTTCTTCGACCACATAACGGCATTTGTCTGGACCGCCGGCAATCCCGACAGCGCGGGCGCCTTTGATTTTGGCAATTTGGCCGACTAAAGATCCAACAGCACCGGCTGCCCCTGATACCAGGACTGTATCGCCTTCTTTAACAGCGCCAACATCCGTCAGGCCGAAATAAGCCGTCAGGCCAGGCATGCCAAGACCGCCAAGGTAGCTTTCAAGCGGTGCCAGGGACGGATCAACTTTCACCAGATCTTTTCCGTCAGATACCCCATATTGTTGGACGCCGTGATATCCGGTCACGTGATCACCGACCGAAAAGGCCGGATTATTACTTTCAATCACCTCGCCGACGGTACCGGCTCGCATGACCTCACCCAGTCCGACCGGAGGAATGTAGGATTTGGCATCATTCATCCAGCCCCGCATGGCAGGGTCCAGTGACACATAGTGAACCCGGACGAGAACCTCTCCCTCTCCGGCAGCTGGAATGGCAGCATTGGTAAATTCCCAGTCACTATCTTTCGGGACACCGACCGGGCGGGCGGCAAGTTTAAATTGTTTATTCTGAGCGGACATGATTTTCCCCGTCTGTTTTTCAGTTGATCCTATCCAAACCTTTTTAGAAAGAGAGATCAAGAGCGATCGCTCTAAAACTCTAAAAAAGACAAAACGACGTCCTCATAACGTCGCGTAAACGGCCTTTCTGAAGTCGGGTCTCAGAGTATAGATATTGCCCGGCATATGCTGAACGAGAAGTAATCCCCCCATTTCAAGCTGGGGATTCACAAAAAACATGGTTCCGGCAGCACCTGTCCAGCCATATTCACCTGCCGGTCCCGGATAGTTTGCCTTCCCGGGCTTCATCACTGTATAAAATCCAAGGCCAAATCCGATACCGTCCCAGCGCATATTATTAAAATCACCCGCTCCAAGCTCAGCCATATCGTCGCCAATGTGGTTATCATGCATCAAAGCAAGCGTGTCAGGCTTGATGAGTCGCTGTCCCTGATACTCTCCCCTGCCAATAAGCATCCGCATAAAAGCCGAAAAATCGGCCAGCGTTGAAACCAGCCCACCGGAGCCCGAGCAAAATTCCGGATCTTTAAAAAACTGGCTGTCCATTGCCGGATCTATAACGCCATTAATCCCCTCAGCCGTGACCGCATAATTGACGGTCATGCGATCCCTGGACGCTTCCGGCACTTTAAAGCCGGTTTCCTTCATGCCAAGCGGATCAAAAATTCTTTTCTGAAGAAAATCCTCGAAAGACTGACCGCTCCAGACTTCAATAAGGCGGCCCAGAATATCGGTCGCCATACTGTATTTCCAGCGACGACCGGGTTCGAATAAAACCGGCAACCTACCAAGCCGGTCAACAACGGACGCCAACGTCCCCTGACTTCGCATGCCATCCAGACCTTCAGCTCGATAAACATCACACAGAGGATCTTCACTGAAAGCCGGAAGCGTTATACCGGCCGTATGACAAAAAACATGACGGATCGTCATCTGCGTTGGCGACGAAAAGTTAGCACCGCCTTCCTGGAAAATCCTTGTCTCAGAAAAAGCCGGCAGATACTCCACCACCGGATCATCCAGATCAAAGCAGCCTTCTTCCCAAAGCATCATGGCCGCCAGGCTGGTGATCGGCTTGGTCATGGAATAAATGCGAAAGACTGCATCCTCGTGAAGCAAGTCCCCCGCCTCCCGATCCCGGTATCCGGTCACGCAGAGAGACTGAAACCCTTCTTTCGAAATCACAGCACCAATACCGCCCGCGATTTTTCCATTCCGGCAATAACGCTCCAGCAGAGCCTGAATATCTAAAGATGTATCGGCCATTTTTTCTCCTTTTTTCCAACATCATGCCAGAAAAGAGCAGGAAAGAACGCAAAAAAGCCGGGAAATATCCCGGCTTTTTCGGTCATCGTAAATCTGCTCAGGCTGTCGGCAGCTTGTAGTCCTTATACTCTTCGCGGAGTTTGGTTTTCAGGAGCTTGCCGGTTGCGGTGTGCGGCAATTCGTCAACGAAAACCACATCGTCCGGAAGCTGCCATTTGGCGAGGGTGCTTTCCAGATGGGCAATCACCTCCTCGCGGGTCACGGGATGGTCCTCTTCCTTGACGGCGATCACCAGAGGACGCTCGTCCCATTTCGGGTGCGGGACCGCAATAACAGCCGCTTCCACGACGCCAGGACAGCCAATGGCTTCATTTTCAACATCAATAGAGGAAATCCATTCGCCGCCGGACTTAATCACATCTTTGGAGCGGTCGGTGATCTGCATATAGCCGTCCGGATCCAAGGTCGCCACGTCGCCCGTATCGAACCACATCTCGTCGTCAATCACATCGCCGCCTTCACCGCGGAAGTAGCCGCTGGTAATCCAGGGCCCCCTTACCATCAAGCGGCCAAAGGCAACACCATCCCGAGGAAGTTCGTTCCCGTCATCATCAGCGATTTTAAGGTCGACACCGAACACAGCCCGGCCCTGCTTCAGGCGGATATCGATTTTCTCGTCTTCCGGCAAATCATCATGCTTCTTCAGCAGATTACCGGTGGTGCCGAGCGGACTCATTTCCGTCATGCCCCAGGCGTGAACAACATTAACACCGTAATCATTGACAAAGGTTTCGATCATGGAACGCGGCGCCGCGGAGCCGCCAATCACAGTTCTGTTCATGGAAGAGAATTTGAGATTATTTTCCTTCACATGGCCAAGCAGCATCAGCCAGACCGTTGGAACGCCGGCAGACAGCGTAACGCCTTCCGCCTCCATCAGTTCATAAATGGACGCTCCGTCCATGGCGGCACCCGGCATAACCATTTTGGCACCGGACATGGCGGCAGCGTAGGGAATACCCCAGGCGTTGGCATGGAACATAGGCACAACCGGCAGAATACTGTCCCGGTTGCAGACACCCAGACCGTCATTGGTGCAGACACAGAAACTGTGCAGGACCGTGGAGCGGTTGGAATAAAGAACGCCTTTTGGATTTCCAGTTGTCCCGGAAGTATAGCACAGGCTGGACGCCGTATTTTCATCAAAGACCGGCCACTCATAATCCCCGTCTTCTGCTTCCACCAGTGTTTCGTAACAAATCAGGTTATCCAGGGAACTTTCCGGCATATGTGCTTCGTCGGTCATGACCACGAAGCCTTTAACGTTCGGCAGTTCCTTGGCAAGCGCTTCAATCAGCGGGACAAATGTCAGGTCAACGAAAATATACTTGTCTTCTGCATGATTGGCGATATAGGCGATCTGCTCCGGAAAAAGGCGCGGATTGATCGTATGACAAACGGCGCCCATGCCGGAAACGCCAAAATAGATTTCCACATGTCGATAGCCGTTCCAGGCCAGTGTTCCGATCCGGTCTCCGAGTTCAACACCCAGCTTGCCAAGCGCCTGTGCCAGTTTCTTGGCGCGAGAATTGACGTTCCGATAGTTGGTGCGATGAATAGGTCCTTCGACTGTCCGGGAGACAATTTCCACATCCCCGTGATAGGTACCCGCATATTCGATCAGAGAAGAGATCAGCAGAGGCCGATCCTGAATAAGACCCAACATTGTATTTTCCCATAGCTGATTATTGGTTTTGATTAAGGGTAAGGACCATAGGGAAACTGCCGGATTTGGTAAAGTGGATTTGCAGAAAACTTGCCGGACAGCACAAAACCAACGTGACGCTGCGTAAAACTGACCCCTGTTCAGTTAAGATAAAAATCGGCTTGTCTCACGAACGAGAATCAGTCGATAATCCGGATATTGAGTGAGCTAGATTGAGAGGCATCGGATTTGGTTATTGAGCCTTATATCCTAATTCCCTCCGCGGCAGCGGCCGTTCTTGTGATGGTTCTGTATATCCGGTTTATGACCGGTGCCCGGAATATGCAACTGACGGAAACAAATATCCGGCTGTTCCTGTCACAAGAAGAGGTTGGCGTTCCTGTCCAGACGATCCTCATAAGCGATGACGGGCGAGCAGCCCTTATCTCTCTTTCAGACCCACACCCTCTCCGCCTGATCCGCAGTTTCGGTGATAAAATGGTTATGCAGGTGATCAGTGAGGCGGATATTCAAACACCTGTACAGGGGAAGATCGGTCTGGTTGTCAAACGGCAGGATATCGGACACGGTCCCCTGACCTTCCGAAGCCATGAGGATCTTTCCAAGCTGATAAAGGAGGCTGCGCATGTCCCTGCCTGATCCGGTCACCCTTGCTATTCCGGCTTTCGTTCTGCTGATCTTCATCGAAGTCATTGTCGGAAAATTTGCACCAAAGAAATCCAACTATGAAGCCAGGGACAGCGCCGCTTCTCTCGCCATGGGTCTTGGTAATTTCGCTATCGGCCTGATCAATTTCGGCATCATCGCTGCCGTTTCCAACTGGGTTTATCAGTATCGTTTCTTTGAGATGGGGTACCACTGGTATTCCTTTGTGCTGATCTTCTTTGCCGAAGACTTTTGTTACTACTGGTTCCATCGCTTAAGCCACGAACACAGGATCTGGTGGGCAGCTCATATCAATCACCATTCATCGCAATATTATAATCTGTCCACGGCTCTCAGACAGACCTGGACAGGCGGGATGGTCGGAACATGGACTCCCTGGTTGTTGTTATCCCTTATCGGCTTTCCGACACCCCTGATTGCCTTCCAGAAAGGGATCAGCCTGGTTTACCAGTTCTGGATCCATACCGAAGCCATCGACAAAATGTGGCGGCCTTTTGAGTGGTTTTTCAATACCCCCTCCCATCACAGGGTTCATCACGCCACCAACCCCCGATATCTGGATGCCAACTATGCCGGTGTCCTGATCATCTGGGATCGCATGTTCGGTTCCTTCATTCCGGAGGATAAGGAAAATCCCTGCCGCTATGGCATCGTCAAACAGATTGCCAGCTTCAATCCGCTTGTTATCGCCTTTCATGAATGGGCAGGACTTTTTGCGGACGTGGCCTCTGCAAAAAGCCTGAAGGCCGCCTTTTTCTATATTTTCGGTCCCCCCGGCTGGAGCGAGGATGGCTCCCGTCTCACCTCCCGAATGCTGAAGGAAAGGGATAAGGAGCGGAAAGCGGCTCTGGCATCCGGAGAACAGACAAGCAGTGTCTAATTTCTGTCATCTGTCTGCTGTATGGGATATTCTCCTACCCTGATGACAATCCCTAAAGCATCTGGAGATCCCAATGCAAGCAGCCCCGACTTATATCTTCGAAGCCAGTGAAAAACCGTCCCTGCCCCTTCATCAGGTTCCGCTGGTGATCGCGACGGAGGAAAGCGTCAAAGGATATGGGGAACTGGTTGCCGATCCGGCAGGCTTTGATATCGAAATCGTTCGCTGGCCGGCTCAGGGCTGGCGCCCCGTCGACGAAGACAGCGGTGATGAAGGCGGATTTGTTGAGGGTATTTTCTCCGGTAGCTGGGAAGGAGATATCCTGATGGGCAGCAATGAAGCGGTCGGCGGCGAATATGTTCTGGGCTGGAGCTGCGATCCTCAACAGGCGTCCCGTCGCCAGCGAACAACACCACGGGATCAGGTCCTGCTGTGGCACCTGAACTACCATCCGGACGGCGGACAGCTTTTCTTCCCGCTGGATAACAAACCCTTTGTTGTCCCCGTAGCACTGCCCGGTGACGATCTCACACCGGAAAAAGTGATCGCCTTCTGGTGCGATGGCAGCCAGGGGCTCTATATCCACCCGAATATCTGGCATGAAGGTATTTTTCCCGTCGAGGACAACCAGCGCTTTCTCGACCGCCAAGGCCGCGTCCACGCCCGGGTCTCCTGTAATATCGGGGAGGAGTTCGGGGTTTACCTAAGCGTTCCCTTGAAACGCTAAGGCTGCATCCTCTATCGTTATAATTGGCATGCATACTTCTGGGCTTGATGACCTGAACCAGTCCATCATCGTTTTTCTTTACTTCAATGCTACCCTTCCTTGTCACAGCACCGGTGAGAGAGAAATCAGTCATCAAGCAAGTGCCCTGTGAACAAATTTTCTTCCGACTTTTATCAACAGAACTTAGTCTTTGAAGAACAGATGGTAATCTAGATATCCTGCATCGTTTTGACTTAAACCTGCGAGTTCAACTCGTTTGACTTCAGCAACCCGACTATCTTCAACGATACATGTAAGAAGCTCGAACTCCCTACCAATTATGAGGTATCCTCGGCCTTTCGTATTAGGTGGGTCTGGTTTTATGATCCCCCATCGCACTGCTATTTTGAGAGAATACCTGTCCGCAGGAAGCTTATCCTTCTGCTCAAACCCATAATCGAGAGGCAGAAACTTAACCGCTATCCGGTCTTCATCTATCCTCGACTTGCGAAGCGAGGTACGGCACACCTCAAATGCGTTGCGATAACTTCCTCTATACAATTCAACAATAGCAGCGCTTCCCTTTTTTATTTCACATTTTGCAACCATAGGTCCTTCAGGGTGCTTACATGAGGCATACATTGTTCCATTCATCTCAGCAGTGGAGCCAACATTTACACGGTGATACAATCCCTTAAAGCGATCACAACTTCTTTTCTCTCCCTCAACATAAAGAATTTTCTTGGAGACGAAATTGCACTTACTGTTGATTTTCAAGGCTTTTAGGGACCAGCTAGTCATTGGTTGAGAGTTAGACCCACGATGCGCCAGTTGATAAGAAAGCTCACCACAGCTAATCAAAAGCATCGTAGACGATAAAAATAAGATCTTAAGGATCCTCACCTCACCACTCCACAACAGCCATACCGCCGAACGGGACGATCAGATCCATGAACCAGAGCCAGTCGGCGGAGCCTAGATTTCCGGATTTTGTAGAGTTGAACATAACATTTTCTTGTTCATATATATAAAAGGAAGCATCGGGGTGATGCCGTTCAACGAAAGTCTAAACACTATCTCAAGCACTCGCGAATAGAGAGTGTAAATATTTCTTTTTTTAAACTCTACCGGATAAATGTCCGACGCACCTAGCACAAACTGCTAAGCAATTTCAGTTCTCCACAAATCAGCAAGCCTCTTTGAGGTGTAATTCCGGTTCTCTAATTCATCCCTCTATGTTACAACTCCGTGACATGGACAGGGATCTTTGAGGGGGTCGGAGACTCGATGATCATAAAGCTGCTGAAATTCATTTTCTCCCTGATTATCCTTCTGGGAGCCATCAGCATTCCCGTTTTCTTTACGCCCATCGGTGACCTCCCGCTGAAGATGCTCCTGGCAACTGGTGACATAGAACCTACGGATTTCAAGACGCTTTCCCTTAACGAAAATCCCAATCAGTATCTCGTATGCCAGCCGGATATCTGTTCGGCTGACGCCCATGCCCAGAGCCCGGTTTTCCCGGTTCCTGTCGAACAGCTGAAGGCGATCTGGGAAGGCCTGATACAGGAACAGGCCAATATCGAGATTGTGACGCCCCTCGGGGATGGGAACTATCAGGATCTTGTACAGCGAACCCGCCTGGTTCGTTATCCGGATATTATTTCCGTCGCTTTTTATCCGCTAACGGAAAACCGCAGCACTCTCGCTCTTTACAGCCGCTCCGTCTATGGCCGTTCTGACTTCAACACCAATCGGGAACGGATTGACGCCTGGCTCTTGAGACTGCATACCCTGACCGCCCGCCCGTAAAGTCGCTTTAAGAAGCGATCTGACTGTCCAGCCAAGCCAGCAGATCCTGCATGACTTCATCCCGGTTGATGTCATTCAGCAATTCATGGCGGCCATCTGCATAGTATTTGTTTGTGATATTGGTAAAACCGTGCTTCGCATACGCTTTTAACAGACGATCGATACCTTTTGTTTTCTCGCCGACAGGATCATCGGAGCCTGCAAACAGGTAAATAGGTTTTGCTTTATCCATTCGTGACAAGGCGTCATCAGACGCGATACGGGTCATAGCATCCAGAAGACCAATCCAGGTCGCAACTGTGCAGTCAAATCCGCAAAGAGGATCTTCCACATATTTATCAACCTCCGCCTCATCCCGGCTGAGCCAGTCAAATTCGGTCCGGTTAGGCGCGAAAGCCTTGTTAAAAGCTTTGAAGGACATATTGGCCAGCAGGCTGCTATGTCCCTGGTTGCCGTTTCTGAGCTTTTCAATCCGCGACACCAGTTGTGCCAGCTTGCCCAGTGTCCCCGGCGGGCCATTGGTGGCGGACAGGGCTGCGGCCGCGATGATATCCCCATACCGGGCCAGATAATCCTGAGTCATGAAAGATCCCATGGAATGCCCTAAAAGAACAAGCGGCCTCCCCGAAAGACGATCCTTTAAGGCCTGACTTATCAGATGGAGATCATCAACCGCTTTTTCCCATCCGCTTTCATCCGCCATATGTCCAGGCGTTTCGCCATCAGGAACCGTCAGACCATGCCCCCGGTGATCGCTCGCAAAAACCGCATAGCCGTGCTTGTTCAGAAACAGGGCCAGCCGCTCATAGCGTGCACCATGTTCCGCCATACCGTGAGCGATCTGGATGAT
>DIYE01000352.1 GCA_002428885.1 Alphaproteobacteria bacterium UBA6062 | reverse complement strand
TTCAGCCAAAGCCTTATCTTCCGCCGCGGTTGCCCCGCGTGGCCGGGTGCCCGCAATGGGGCGAATGGTGACTTTTTCATCCCGAAGCCGTACCAGAATTTCCGGACTTGAACCGACAACCGAAAACTCCCCGAAATTCAGGTAATACATAAAGGGAGAGGGGTTGGTCCTGCGCAAGGCCCTATAGAGAGAGAGTGACGGCAGGGAGAAGGGCATTTCAAAACGCTGGCTTGGAACCACCTGAAAGATGTCACCGGCCCGGATATACTCCTTGGCCTTCTCCACCATGGCGAAATACTCTTCCTTGGTGGTGTTGGAGGTGGGCTCCGGCAGATCTTCCAGACTGGCATCGGTAGAGACCGTATGCGGCAGGCTGCGGGAAAAATCGTTTACCGCATCCGACAGGCGCTCCGCTGCGTGATTATAAGCCGTCTGGGCTGAGCGGCCATCACCATACCAGACCGGTGTCACAATCGTTACAACATCCAGGATGCTGTCAAAAATTGCCATGACTGTGGGACGGATAAACATGCCGTCAGGCACGCCCAGATCATTGGGGTTACTGTCGGGAATATCTTCCATAAGCCGAACAGTGTCATAAGACATATATCCGACAAGACCGGCCGCCATGGGCGGCAGGTGATCGGGAAGGTCAATATGACTCTCGTCAATCAGGGTCTGAAGACTCTCCAGAACCGGTTTGTCACAGGCAACAAAAGCTTCCGGGTCGAACCGGGCTGTCCTGTTAATCCGGGCCTGAGTACCATCACAGCGCCAGATCAGATCCGGTTTCATGCCAATGATGGAATAGCGACCGCGAACTGCACCGCCCTCAACGGATTCCAGCAGAAAGGAATTGGCTTTGCCTTCCGCCAGTTTCATCATTGCAGAAACCGGCGTTTCCAGATCCGCTACCAGGGTTGTCCAGAGGATCTGAGAGTTTCCCTGATCAAAGGAGGACTGAAACTCCGCAAAAGCAGGTTTAATTGACATGACCCATTCCCGGAATCGCACCTGAGAAATAATCCCGGATAACATTTTGTTTTACGGAGACGCCGATCTCTTTTTCCAGGTAGGCTTGATATTGTCGCTCCACATCCTGCTGCAAGCTTCTTGCGAGTTGCTGCTGAAGGTTTTGAACTGTTGCGGCTTCAGCCGTTTTATCGGCAGCAACCACTTCCTTCAGTGTGAATAAGACATAACCATCCCCTTTTTCGTTAGCAGCCACGGCATATTCACCCGGCTTGAGACCGAAAAGGGCGTCAACAGCATCGCGGGACAGGCCGGGAACCGGGCTTCCACGCAGAGACTCTATGCTGTCCTCAACACTCGTGTTGTTATTCGTGGCGGCGGCTGTCAAAGCCTCTCCGCCTTTTAGTTTCTCAAGAATGGCATCGGCTTTTTTCTTGTTTTCGCGATGCTGCCAGTCTGCCTTCCAGGCTGTCAGCGCCTGCTCTCTGACATCCGACAGGTTACGCAAGGCTGCTTCACGGATATCTTCCACCGCGACAGCGTAATAATTGCCAGCACGGGTTTCTGTCAGGTCAATATCGTCTTCTTTTGTTTTTCCGAAGAGTTCCGGCAAAAACTCGGAAGCCTTTGGTAGAGAACTATCTGTTGCCCCGGCATTATTTTTACCAGTCGCATCAATCCACTCCGTTGAAACAACCGGCGTGCCAGTCGCTTCACCAGCTTCCCGAACCGTTGCTCCGCCGGCAAATTCATCCTGCAATGCCGTTGCTTTTTCAAAAACTAAATCACCGGCTTTACGGAGGGCTACGTCGTTTTTCAGCAGGTCTTTTACATCTTCAAGCTTCTTCGTGGAGGCCGGAACAATATTGGCAACCTTCACCAGATGCCAGCCCAGCGATGTTTTGACGGGTGTTGTCACGCCGTTCAGCGCGACAGCAAAAACCGGCTCCTGAAGCTCATCGAATAAGTCTGTCCGCGTAATCTCGCCAAGATCGATATCACTTGGCGTCAATTGCAGATCCTCATTGGCGACGGCAGCAAAATCCTTGCCGCTGCTGATCTTTGCAGCAGCAGCTTTTGCAGCTTCCTCGCTCTCAAAAATCATCTGAAGAATATTCCGTTTTTCAGGAATATTAAATTCACTGGTCCGTCCGTCATATTCAGCCTTCAGTTCTTCATCTGTTACTGTAACCTGATCTTTAAACGCTTCCGGCGTCAAAGATAGATAAACGGCTTTACGATATTCCGGTGCCGTATAAGCATCAGGATTGTCTTTTACAAAGATCGTCAGATCCTCATCACTGGGGGTCGGGATCGCCGTAACGATGCTGTCTGGTAGATTAATGAAGCTGGCGCTGCGTTTTTCACCGGCATAGCTGAATAAGGTATCAACAAGGATATCCGGTGCCATGGTTTCAGGCAGGGCCATGCTACTCACCAGTTGGCGGCGCATCATATCGTTTCTCAGGATTTCAACATATTCGGCTTCAGAATAACCGTTCTGCCTCAGGATATCCTGGAAGCGGAAGCGATCAAAACCACCTTCGGTATTTTTAAAGGCGGGACCGTTCCTGATTTCATCCAGAACCGCAGCGTCATCGACGCCAAGTCTCAACTGGTTTACACGCTCTGTTTCCAGAAGGGTCCTGGTCAGATTAAGGATCGTTGATTGCGTTACGCCAAACTGCTGGGCCTGTTCAGCCGTCAGCCGTCGTCCCATATATTGGGACAGCTGATTAATGCGGTTTTGATATTCCCGCCGGAATTCACCGATGGTTACGGTCTCATTACCGACTTCGATCACATCGCTGCCGACGGAACTGCCAAGCATATCGCTGCCAATGCCCCATACGGCAAAACTGGCAACAAGAAGAACCAACAAACCTTTGGCGAGCCATCCGCTGGCTCCTTTACGCATCGCGTGAAGCATGATTAACCATCTATTGAATCAATAAAAAACTGGACTGCCCCTTATATAGGAGCAGAGCGGCGGTATGATAGGGGGTCGAGGCAGGGGGCGGCAACACAGAATTTTGTAAAGCGGTATCTTTCTGTCTAAAAAAATGGCATATGGGCTGCAAATCGCGTTAAACAGAGCGCCAATCAAATTAAAGAGAGGAAAGATAAGCATGTCCGTACGTCCCCTGATCGCCGGAAACTGGAAGATGAATGGTCTTGCAGGTGAATCAGCCGGTCAGATCAAAGCTCTCATCAGCAAAGCCAATGAGGTTGCCTCACTCGGTTGCGATATCCTGATCTGCCCGCCGGCAACGCTAGTCGGTCAGCTGGCGGAACAGGCAAAGGGAACGTCTGTCGCCATAGGTGGACAGGATTGCCATGCTCATGAAAAAGGCGCACATACAGGAGATATCTCTGCAGCCATGCTGAAAGATGCCGGTGCAAGTTATTGTCTGGCTGGCCATTCAGAACGCCGGACGGATCATGGTGAGAGCAATGCGGATGTTAAAGCAAAGGCAGAAGCCGCCATTGGAGCGGAGTTGATAGCGATAGTCTGTGTCGGTGAGACCCTGGAACAGCGCGAAAGCGGCAAAACCCTTGAAGTTGTTTCCGATCAGGTTAAAAATTCTCTTCCGGACGGGGCGACAGCCACCAATACAGTTATTGCCTATGAACCCGTCTGGGCAATCGGTACGGGGAAAACGCCAACCACAGAGGATGTCGCGGAAGTGCATGCTCATATGCGTAAAGAACTCTCAACCTTGATGTCAGACGCAGGTTCAGTTCGGCTGCTTTACGGCGGTTCCGTTAAAGGCAGCAATGCGGCAGAACTGATGGCTGTAGAACACGTAAACGGGGCTCTGGTTGGTGGTGCCAGCCTGAAGGCAGAAGATTTCTGGCCTATTGTTGAAACTGGGCTTTAAGGAGCGCATATTAAGCTGGTAATGGCGCGCGGTTTGTTGTAGAAGCCGTTCAACTGTTTAGATAATGGAAGCGGTATGTCCGCTTTAATCCGGGATTAATGGATCATGGAAACTATTCTGCTGGTCATTCATGTATTGATCGCTGTTTTTTTGATTGGCGTTGTGCTGCTGCAGCGTTCTGAGGGCGGTGCCCTTGGTATCGGCGGCGGTGGCGGTGGTGCTATTACAAGTCGCGGTGCGGCAAACCTGCTGACCCGGACAACAGCCATTCTTGCTGCGGCTTTCTTCACAACCAGTATCATCCTCGCTGTGATGAGCGGCTCTCATACGGCACCGACATCCATCCTCGATCAACCGGCTTCGACCGCGCCTGCGGAACCGGCTGCTCCGGCCGAACCGGCCGCT
>DIYE01000004.1 GCA_002428885.1 Alphaproteobacteria bacterium UBA6062 | reverse complement strand
ATCCCATCGCAGACCTCCCTTTCCATCATAACCTTGATCTTGTTGAGCCTGTCCTGGGAACCTCCGGCATTGGACAGCATTCCCCGCTCATGCTTGAGGGTGCTGTTCGCTACTTTCCAGCCGTTACCGCGCCCGCCAACCACCTGGGATTTTGGAACCCGCACATCGGTAAAAAACACTTCATTAAAGGAAGGATGCCCGGTCATGGTCTGGAGTGGCCGGATATCAATCCCCGGCGTATCCATGGAGAAAATCAGGTAGCTGATCCCTCTATATTTATCGGCTTCCGGTTCGGTCCGAACCAGGCAAAAGATCATCGGGGCAATCTGGGCGGAAGACGTCCAGATTTTCTGGCCGTTGATGACAAAATCATCCCCATCCTCCACAGCCTTGGTCTGCAAAGAAGCCAGGTCAGAACCGGAGCCCGGCTCTGAATAGCCCTGGCACCAGAAGACATCCCCTTCAATGGTTCGCTTGATCCAGCGTTGCTTCTGCTCTTCCGTACCGTGTTCCAGCAATGTAGGCACCAGCATGGAAATACCCTGGCTGGAAAGGCCTTGCGGAAGCCTTGCCGCAAAAAACTCATCGGCGATAATACGGGATTTCAAAATGTCAGGCTCAGCACCGATCCCGCCATAGTCTTTGGGGATCGTCCTGTGCGCATATCCCTGCTTCACAAGAAGCTTCTGCCAGTCCAGAACATCCTGCGTATAGGGCCTGGGCTGCAGCCTGTAGGAGATGGCGGTCTCCTTCGGTGCCAGATGTTTATGCTCTTCAATGAATGCCCGGACTTCCGTCCGGAAAAGCCGGTGTTCTTCCCGATCTGTGAGATCCATCCATTAGACCTTTCCGCCTTCTGGATAACCAAAAGGCTTTTTCTCTAACAGTGCCTGCAAGAAACGGATGGATCAATAGTCGCTCATATTGAAGCGGAAATAAAATTCTCTATAGAAAATAGGATCAGGAACGTTCCAGTCGCCCTGTCATGACATATTTGAGGATCTTGACGACCTGCTCCGGTGTCCTGGCCACGGCTTGCGCTGCACCATCCACCTCCTTCAGCGGATGGTTCACCGCTTCATCATGCAGGGTGATGTAGGGAATGCTCAGACCGGCACAGATACCGGCATCGAAAGCCGCGTTCCATTGTTTGTATTTGTCCCCGAAACGGACCACCGCAATATCCGCTTCCTGGATTAGCGTCTTGGTGCGAATGGCATTCATACGGCTGCCCATCTGGTCTTTCCAGAAATCAGTCGGCGCCTCTCCCAGGATCGCAACAGCACAATCATCACTGTCACCGTGAATGGTCACCGGAGAGACGAAAGACACGGGAAGGCCTGCCGCCTTTGCACCCTCTTCAATCTGTTCCCGCCAGTCCGTGTGGATTTCTCCGGACAGATATACTGTCCAATGCCGTTCTGTCATCGTTTGATCCTGTGTAAGCTCAGATAAAGGACCTGCATCCTACAGCGCAAAGGCTCTCCGTCAAAGCATGGGGCCGGTTCTTTTTACTCTGCGGAAATCAGAGAAGACTCCTCAAGATAAACCATATAAAGATTTCACATAACTCAGCGAGCGGTTGTTCCCTTAAACAGCGGAACGGTCAGCAACGCAGCCACCCCGACAAATGCTGCTGAAATCCAAAGACAGGCAACAAGGCCGTATTCCTGGAAAACCCAGCCGGACAGTACCGTTCCGATCAGACGACCCATGGCGTTGGCCATGTAATAGAACCCCACATCCAGCGAAACCCCGTCCCCTTTGGCGAAAGACACAATCAGGAAACTGTGCAGGGAAGAATTAACGGCAAAGACAAACCCGAAACAACCGAGACCGGCCAGGAGGATCAGGGTCGGATCCATCACCGTCTGAAAAGCAAGCGCCATGCTGGCCGGCAACAGGGACAGGAATATGGCCCAGAAGAAGGCGACCCGCCCTCCCGGAACTTTACCGGACCGGACACCGGTCAGGATGGGGGCAAGGGATTGGACAAAACCATAGCCGATAATCCAGAAGGCCAGAAAACTGCCAACAGACCAGTGACTCCATCCCAAACTAGTGGACAAGAACACGGGAAGCGCGACAACGAACCACACATCCCGGGCTCCGAACAAAAACAGCCGTGCGGCAGACAGGGCATTGACCGCTGAGCTTTTCGAGAAAATGTCCGAGAATTTCGGTTTGTTTTTTGCGACCCCAAGATCTTTCTTAAGCAGGATCAAACTCAGAAGCCAAACAAGAATGAGAGCCGCGGCCATGCTGCCGACCGCGCCGGTAAATCCCAGAACGGCCAACAGAGCTGCTCCCATAAAGAAACCGGCCCCTTTCAGGGCGTTTTTGGATCCTGTCAGGACAGCGACCCATTTGAATAACGCACCCTTTGCTTCTTCCGGCACCAGTAGTTTAATGGCACTTTTGGCGCTCATTTTATTGAGATCCTTGGCAATACCGGACAAAGCCTGAGCCGCCATAACCAGCGGGACGGTCAACAGGTGAGACGGTACCAGCAGCATGGTGAGAGCCAGAATTTGCAAGGCCAGCCCTATATTCATGGTGCGGTTAAGACCAAGCCGGGCACCGAGCCAGCCCCCCAGCAGATTGGTTATCACACCAAATATCTCATAGAAGAGAAACAGCATGGCAATTTCAAACGGCGAATAACCAAGATCATGGAAATGCAGGACAACCAGCATCCTCAGCGCCCCGTCCGTCAGGGTGAAGGCCCAGTAATTACCGGTAATGATGAGATACTGCCTGATCTCTGAAGAGAGGCCCGACACCATGCCTTCCTCCTAAAGCCGGTCCATGCGACCGACCATCCGCATCAATTCCGCCGTCCGGTTGGCATATCCCCATTCATTATCATACCAGGCATAGAGCTTCACCTGGGTTCCGTTCACCACCATGGTGGAAAGGGCATCAATAATGCTGGAGCGGGGATCGGTTTTATAATCGACCGAAACCAGGGGCCGTTCTTCATATCCCAGAATGTCTTTCAGATAACTCTCTGATGCCTCTTTGAGCAGAGCGTTTACTTCTTCCGCCGTAACTGACTTCTCAACCTCAAAAACACAATCGGTCAGAGATGCATTGGCCAGCGGCACCCGAATGGCATGCCCGTTCAGACGGCCTTTGAGTTCTGGAAAGATATGCGTGATCGCAGTTGCCGATCCGGTCGTCGTCGGGATAAGACTGCTGCCGCAGGCTCTCGCCCGGCGCAGATCCTTATGGGGCGCATCCAGAATGGTTTGGGTATTGGTAATATCATGAATGGTTGTCATGGAACCGTGGCGGATACCAAGCTTTTCATGGATAACCTTAACCACCGGGGCAAGACAGTTAGTGGTGCAGGAAGCTGCTGTGACAATCGGATAGACCTCTGGATCATAGAGATCCTGGTTAACACCCATCACCACATTGAGGACGCCATCTTCCTTAACCGGCGCCGTTACCACAACCCGCCGGACACCCTGCTCTAGATAGGCTTCCAGCAACGCCTTCTTATTCATCTTGCCCGACGCCTCGATGACAATATCGCAGTCTGAAAAATCAGCTTCCGGAATACTCGATGCCCGGGTGCAGGCAATAGCCTTTCCGTCGATAATCATGTCTGTTCCATCTGCCTGGACAAGTCTGTTCCAGCGACCATGAACGGAATCAAATTCCATCAGATGCGCCAGGGTCGCGGCATCTCCGGCGGGATCATTGATCCGCACAAAATCCACATCGTCCCAGTCCCAGGCGGCCCGCATGGCAAGCCGTCCCATTCGTCCAAAGCCGTTTATTCCAACCTTGATGGTCATGACACTCTCTTTTCCTAAGCCTGATTGTTCTTCAACTGCAGATATCGGTGCGGACCGGCCGCTCTCCCATCTGCTCTAAATTCTTCAAATTCTGTTGCAGAAATCCGTTATTGGCCGCGGCCGTACCCTTCAAGACCCGGCGGGCCCAATCCGGTAACGTTTCCGCCAGTCTGTAGAACACCCATTGCCCCTGCCGGCGATCATTCAGCAATCCGCATTTACGAAGCTGAGCCAGATGCCTGGAGATTTTTGGCTGAATATCATCCAGAGCCACCATAAGCTCGCAAACACACAACTCCTCTTCCTGCTCGATCAGCAACAGGCATCTGAGCCGTGTTTCATCAGCCAGACATTTGTAAAACTGGATCGGGTCCACACCCAAAACTCCTTATACCTTATATGGAAATTCGTATATATTTTCTTCCGTATATGTCAAATGAAAGTTTTGAGACATCTTTACTCAAGCATCTAAGTGATTAGATGTTAGGGTCAGGACCTATTAATGCTGTGACTGTAGGGAGCAGTATGTCGACACAGGAAATCCAGGCGCGAAACATAGAAGAAACTTTTCTCGACGCGGAACAGGTCGGCCTTCGTCTTGCAATCAAGGGTCGGCTGATTGCTCTTCTTCTGATCGGCTCCTTTATGGTCCTCACCCGGCTTGGCGACCTGACCCATGCTTTCGATCTTCTGGTTGCCGCCATAGGATTTTCCCTGCTGGGCATTTTTCACTATCGTCTCATTGGCTCCCGTTTTGATCGCCCATGGATCAAATATATCTTTGTCTCTATCGATATTGTTATTCTCTCCTATCTGATCGCCACCCAGCCCCTCTATGACACGGTGGATGTGCCGCAGGTCATCATGTTCCGTAACACTGTTTTTCCGTTCTACTTCGTTATTCTCGGGATGGCCGCCTTTGGTTTGTCTCACTGGCTCGTTCTCTATACGGGGTTTGCCGGCGTTATCGGCTGGAGCGGCGCCTTTTTCTGGGCCATCAGGGATATGCCGGTGCGACTTCAATGGACCGATATAGGCTTTTCCCCAACGACAGAGCACTTTATCAGTATTTTCCTCAGCCCAAATTTTGTGGGCTATGGCAGTAGGGTTCAGGAATCCTTGCTATTTCTGGTCACGGCCCTTCTGATCAGCGTTGTCATTTGGAGAGCCCGGCAAACTGTATACCGCCAACTGGAACTGGATGATGAGCGTCGGACTATTTCGGAGGTTTTCGCCCAATATGTGCCCAGGAAAATTGCCGACAGCCTGATTGCCGACCGGGGCCTTCTCGAACCGGTCGAGCGGGAAGCCACGGTTCTGTTTCTTGATATTGCCGGTTTTACAGCCCTGACGGAAAGATCCGGTGCCCGGCAAACAGTTGCGATCCTCAACGATTTTTTCGAACAGGCGACAACCGTTATCAGTTCTCATCAAGGCGTGGTTACCCAGTTTATCGGAGATGCGGTGATGGCGACCTTCAACATACCGGTTGAGGATGAGGATCACAGGAAAAACGCCGTAAAGGCTGCAACAGAAATTCTGGCCCTTGCCGAACAAACCACTTTCGCAGGAGAAAAGCTATCGGTCCGCATCGGTCTTTGTACCGGCCCTGTTGTCGGTGGTAGCGTCGGCGGTGGCGGACGGCAGACTTATACGGTTTACGGCGACACCGTTAACCTGGCCTCCCGCCTTGAAGCCCTCAACAAGGCTCGCGGAACGACACTGCTGGTATCGGAAACAACGCTGCCGGAAGACAATCGTGCTGGCTTCCGGCATGCAGGTGAAGTTGAGGTTCGGGGCTTCTCCGAATCCATCTCTGTTTATGCGCTAGAGGGGAGCGGCTGACACCTCTTTCTTTTTGCGATCCAGCGACCGGACCAGCACATAGAAGACCGGTGTCAGAATCAGGCCAAAGAATGTTACGCCCAACATCCCTGAGAAGACCGCGACACCGATCGCCTGGCGCATCTCCGCCCCGGCCCCTGAAGACAGGACCAGCGGCAACACACCCATGATGAAAGCAAAAGACGTCATCAGGATCGGGCGCAACCGAAGCCGGCTTGCTTCCACGGCAGCGTCAACAACGGATTTTCCTTCTCTTTCAAGCTCTCTTGCAAACTCGACAATCAGGATGGCGTTTTTAGACGCGAGGCCCGCCAGCACGAACAAACTGATCTGGGTGAAAATATTATTGTCCCCACCAAACAGGAAGACACCGGCGATGGCCGACAGAATGCTCATCGGGACAATGAGGATCACCGCCAGCGGCAAGGTCAGGCTTTCATACTGAGCCGCCAGGACCAGGAAGACCAACAGGATACAAAGCGGGAAAATGAAAATAGCCGTATTGCCTGCCAGGATCTGCTGATAGGTCAGTTCCGTCCATTCATAATCCATCCCGGCCGGCAGGGTTTCCTCCAGGATTTTGGTAATGGCATCCTGAGCCTGCCCGCTTGAGAAACCAGGTGCTGCATTCCCGTTCAGGTCTGCCGCCCGAAAGGCGTTATAGCGCATGGCTGTATCCGGCCCGAAGGTTTCCCGAACCGTCAGGACACTGCCGAGAGGAACGAGCTGCCCGTCTTCATTTCGGGTTTGCAGCCGCACAATATCGTCCGGTGAAGAACGGTATTTCTTGTCCGCCTGGGCGATAACCTGATAGGTCCGGCCAAACTGATTGAAGTCGTTCACATACATGGATCCCAGATAGATCTGCATGGTCCGGAAGATCTCTTCCACCGGGATACCGAGTTGCCGGGCCTTGGTCCGGTCTAGATCCGCATAAAGCTGAGGGACATTGATATTGAAGCTTGAGAAGACGCCGGTCAGTTCCGGTGTCGTCCAGGCTTTCTGGAGTACCTGCTTCATCACGGTATCAAGCGCGCCATACCCCTGATCGGTCCGGTCCTGCACCTGCAGCTTGAAACCACCGACAGTCCCGAGACCAATCACAGGCGGCGGCGGGAAGATGGCAATGAACGCCTCTTCCACAGCCGCAAATTTCTGCTGCAACTTCCCGGCAATCGCCAGACCATAAAGGGATGGATCTTCCCGATCAGCAAAATCATCCAGCGTTACAAAGATAATCCCGGCGCTTGAGCTGTTAACAAAGCCGTTGATGGACAGTCCCGGAAAGGCAACGGCACTTTTAACGCCCGGTTCCTTCAGGGCGATGTCCGACATTTCCTGAAGAACCTCTTCCGTCCGCTCTAGCGTTGCCCCTTGCGGCAACTGGGCAAAACTAACCAGATACTGTTTATCCTGGATCGGAATAAATCCGCTCGGCAGCGACTGGAAACCCTGCCAGGTCATCCCGAGCAGGACGGCATAGAAGACCATCATCACCGACTTCCGCCCGAGGCTTTTCCGAACACCGCCTGCATAAAGACTGGTGGAACGGTTGAAAAAGCGATTGAAAAGCCTGAAAAACCAGCCGAACAGGAAATCCAGGATCCGACCCGGAACATCCTTTGGCGCATCATGAGGCTTCAAAAGAAGCGCCGACAGGGCCGGGCTCAATGTCAGGGAATTGATCGTCGAAATAATGGTCGCGATGGCAATAGTCAGTGCAAACTGCTTATAAAACTGTCCCGTCAAGCCACTGATAAAGGCAATCGGCACAAAGACACCGGTAATCACCAGGGAGGTTGCTACGATGGGTCCCGTTACCTCTTTCATAGCAGCAACAGTTGCATCCCGGGAACCAAGGCCGTTCGCAATATTCCGTTCCACATTCTCAACCACCACAATGGCGTCATCCACGACAATGCCGATGGCCAGGATCAGACCGAACAGGGACAGGACGTTAATGGAAAATCCGAATAACAGCATCAGCGCGAAGGTGCCGATGATGGAAACCGGCACCGCCAGAAGCGGAATAAGAGAGGCCCGCCAGGTCTGAAGGAAGACAATGACAACGATCACCACCAGGCCGACAGCTTCCAACAGTGTTTTGACCACCGCCTTGATGGAATCCTGCACGAAAACCGTCGGGTCATATACAATGCTATAGTCAACACCTTCGGGGAAGTTTTCTTTCAGTTCAGCCATCGCCGCCCGCACGCCTTTGGAAATATCCAGCGCATTGGAGCCGGGCGCCGCGAAGATCGGCACCGCGACGGCAGGTTTATTATCAAGAAGGGATCGCAACGCATATTGCTGGGCATCCAGTTCAACTTTCGCCACATCTCCAAGACGGGTGACGGTCCCCTGCTGGTCGCGTTTGATAATAATATCGGCAAATTCCTCGGCATTTTCCAGGCGTCCCTGCACATTGATCGGCATCTGGACCTGCACTCCGCTGTCATAGGGAGCACCGCCGATGACGCCGGCCGCCACCTGGATATTCTGGCCGCGAATGGCACTAACAACGTCAAAGGCGGTGAGACCTCTTTCGGCAACCTTGTCCGGGTTGAGCCAGACCCGCATGGCGTAATCGCCGGAACCAAAAAGCCGGACCTGCCCGACACCGGTAACCCTGGCCAGGCGATCCTTCACATTCAGGTTCGCATAGTTACGCAGATACAGCATGTCATAGCGCTCATTCGGGGAGCGCAAATGCACCACCATCGTCAAGTCAGGTGAGCTTTTAACCACGGTTATACCAAGTTGACGGACAATATCGGGCAGTCTGGGTTGGGCCTGCGATACCCGATTCTGGACTTTCTGCTGTGCCAGGTCCGGGTCGGTTCCGATCTCAAAGGTTACGGTCAGCGACAAAACACCATCGGTTGTCGCCAGGGAGTTCATATAGAGCATCCCCTCCACACCGTTGATCTGTTCTTCCAGCGGTGCCGCCACTGTCTCTGAAATCTCAGCCGGGTTCGCCCCCGGGAACTCCGCCCGCACCACGACAGAAGGGGGCACAACTTCCGGATATTCGGAAATCGGCAGTTGCAGCATGGCAATCAGCCCGGCCACAAAAATAAGAACGGAAAGAACGCCTGCAAAAATCGGGCGGTCTACAAAAAAGCGCGAAAAGTTGTGCATCCCGAATTCCTTACGAGAGACGGAAAATTAAACTGTAATAGGAGAAGGAGGGGTTCGCTCAGGAAACCCTGTCTTCAGCCGGACGGGGTACAACAGGCATGCCCGGGCGTACCTTCATAATCCCTTCGACAATCACCCGGTCATTTTCGTCGAGCCCAGACGTAACAACCCGTTTACCGTTCTGCGAAACCCCGAGCGTCACCTGCCGATATTCGACAATATTCTCAGACGATACCGTGTAGACGAATTTCCGGTCCTGATCGGTATTGATGGCCTTCGGCGGCAACAGGATCAGTTGCTGCTTATCAGGGTTGCCGATCCGAAGCTTGGCATACATACCCGGCAGCAAATGACCGCTCCGGTTATCAAAAACGGCGCGCGTGCGGATCGTCCCGGTATTAGCATCGATCCGGTTATCAAAACTATGCACCTCACCGGAAATAGGATCCTGCCCGGCAATGGATAGCTGAACCGGCACTTTCCGCTCTCCCTGCTGCTGTGATGCATTGAGGAACGAAAGATAGCGGGCTTCATCCACTTCGAAATCCGCGTAGATACTGTCCGTAGAAACAATGGTCGTCAGAACCGGGCTGCCGTTCCCCGCCGGGACATAATTCCCTTTGGTTATTTCCACCCGACTAACACGACCGTTGATGGGAGATTTCACATAGGCATGGTCCAGGGCGATCTCAGCCTGTTCAAGGGCGGCAACCGCACTGCGTACCCGGCTTGAAGCGACTGTATAAGCGTTATTTCTTTCATCGAAGACCCGCTTGGAAATATTACCGCGACCGACAAGTTCCTCCGCCCGTTTCCGTTCCTTTTTGGCAAGAGACAGATTGTAACGCGCGGCATCCAGCTCAGCCCTGGCCTGATTGACGGCCGTCTGATAGGTACGTGGGTCGATCACGAATAGGACATCGCCTGTCTTGACCCGTTGCCCGTCTTCAAACCGAACATCAACAATAATTCCGCTGACCTGGGGACGCAGCTCTACTTCTTCAACAGCCTCGAGACGTCCAGAAAAACTGCTCCATAGCCGAACAGGCTCCGGATGAATGGTAATGGTTTCCACCGGCATGGCAGGAGGAGCGGCCTGAGCGGTTGCCGCCTCAACATCAGCAGCCTGACCCTTCGAAATATAATAATGTGCACCGCCGCCGGCTGCAGCCATCACAACAGCCAGGACAGCCAGGTTTTTCCAAATTGATGCCACAGGCATATGCCATACTCCTCCATCAGATACCACTCGGTATGCTCTGCTCAGGAACATACATACCGGGTGGTATGTCTTCAAGAGGAGGTCTGACAGATTCTCGCGAAAGCGTGATCTACCTTACAAAGCCTTAGCGAGTTTAACAGGAGAATTCAGCAGTACACGCCTGAATTCAGGCTTCAGGTCGACAATCCTGCAAACCGCTTCCGTCAGATCATTCCGCATACCGGAGTGATCGTTAAACACCCGACCGTAATCCACCAAACCATGTATGTAATGATGAATAAGACGCCCGATCTGTTCAATATCCGGATCGCTTGCGAGCATGTCTGCTTTGGCAAGATTGTCGATCATCAGATTATGATATTTCAGAATTTCCTCAGTGATCTTCCGTGAGAATGCAGCGACAACATTACCATGATCTCCCTCCTGGTAGCCTGTCGAAATAATCGAACAGCCGACAATCTCGTTTTCTTCCTGGGGGGAGGTATGGCATTCCACAACCATATCAATCAGATTCTGTAACTGTTGCAGGGGCGTATAGCCCGAAGAACTCATCCGATCAAAATCAGGTTTGGTCTCATCCCAATGAAGCTGAGCGGCCTCCTGATAGAGATCGGCCTTGGAATCGAAATGGTGATAGAAAGCGCCTTTGGTTACCTCGGCCTGCCGACAGATTTCATTCACACCAACCTGATGATAGCTGCTCTGGCATATCAGGGACATGGCAGTTCTTAGCAACTTCTCTCGGGTCTCGGCAGGATTTCGCATGGCATCTTTCAGTCTGTTTCTGGTGAATCAGAATATACATACCGATCGGTATTTTTCAAGAAAACCGGCTTGAGTCGCCGCCTGATAGGGCAACATAGAGCAAAAAAGAACAATTTTTCAGCTTCTCTGGACAGAATTCACTGCTGTATGCAATTATGTCCATTGCGAAAAACAGCTAGTCAGACTATACATTAAAAATCGCATACAGGTCTGTATTGAATTTTGCAGACGTTAATTTGTCCGGAGTATCAGGTAGGAATGAATATGCAGTCTCCGCCTAAAATTGGGGTAATCGGAGCTGGGATTGTCGGTCTTTCCAGTGCCCTGCATTTATTGCGGCTGGGCGCTTCGGTGACTATTATTGATCGTCATGAGCCTGGCAGCAGCGATGCAACTTCCTACGGCAATGCAGGCGTCCTCGCGCGCTGCTCCGTTGTTCCGGTTCCAACACCGGGTATTTTAAGTAAAGCCCCTTCCATGCTTCTGCGAAAAGACGGACCGCTTTTTATGAGATGGTCCTATTTTCCCAAACTGTTGCCGTTCCTGGTGCCTTACCTGAAGGCATCCGGGAAAGAAACGGTGGAGCATATAGCCGCTAACCTGGCCCCTCTCCTTCATGACAGTGTTGATGAGCATTTGAGCCTGGCCAAGGGAACGGATGCGGAAAAATGGATCCGGCCCTGCGAATACATGTTCCTGTATGCCGATAAAGCGGCTTTCGAAGGAGACGCTTTTGGCTGGGGACTTCGCCGTAAACACGGATTTGAATGGTACACCCTCGAGGGCGATGCGATCCGGGAGGTAAATCCGGCTCTTTCTGCCGATTATAAATTTGCAGTGGTCATGAAAGATCACGGCATGATCACCAGTCCCGGCAACTATGTCGAAGATCTGTTCAAGGCCTTTCTGAAAGAAGGCGGGCAGTTTGAAAAAGCAAATGTCCGGGATATTGAAGCCCGGGACAACACCACGACAATCCTGACCGATGGCGCCCAGATCAAACTGGACCGGGTTGTGGTTGCCTGTGGGGCCCATTCCCATTTTCTGGCCAAAAAGCATGGTGCGACCGTCCGGCTTGAAACCGAACGCGGTTATCACCTCGAACTGATCGGCGCCAATAAAAGCCTCAATATCCCGGTTATGGATGCGGCCCGTAAATTCGTCGCATCCCCTATGGACGGCAGACTACGCTTCGCCGGCATCGTGGAGTTCGGAGGGCTTGACGCTCCCGCCTCCAAAGGACCAACGGACCTTCTGATGCGCGGCGCAAAGGCCATGCTGCCCGGCCTCGAATTCGAAACAAAGCGAACCTGGCTGGGACACCGTCCCGCCCCCACGGACAGCCTGCCCATCATCGGACAAGCGCCGAGCGGAGAAGAGGTCTATTTCGCTTACGGACATCATCATGTCGGACTGACCGCCGGCCCGAAAACCGGCCGTATGATTGCCCAGCATGTGATGAAAACCCAGCCAAATGAAAGCATTGACGCCTATCGATGTGATCGGGCCGGGTGAAACAAGAAACGACAGACTGAAACGATAATATCTGACAAGGGAGAATGATATTATGAAAAAGACAGTAATGAAAACAGTGACAGCCGCAGCCGTCCTGGCAGTTGGCTGCGGAACTGCCGCCGCAGCGGACAAGTGGGATATGCCGATGGGTTATTCCGCATCCAACTTCCATTCCATGACCGGTGCGGAATTTGCCAAATGCGTAACCAAAGGGACCGGCGGCGAGCTGGAAATCGTAACCCATCCGGGCGGTTCCCTGTTCAAAGGTAACGAAATCAAACGTGCCGTCCAGACCGGACAGGCTCAGATCGGTGAGCGCCTGCTCTCCGCTCACCAGAATGAAAATGCGCTTTTCGGAGTGGATTCCATTCCCTTCCTGGCAACGTCTTTCGAAGATTCCATCAAACTCTGGAAAGCCGCCAAGCCGGAATTCGACAAGCTGATGGACAGCCAGAATCTGGTTCTCCTTTATTCTGTTCCGTGGCCAGCTCAGGGCCTGTACTTCAAAAAAGAAGTTAACTCCGTTGCAGACATGAAAGGCATCAAGTTCCGTTCTTACAATACGGCAACCGGACGCCTTGCCGAGCTGACAGGCATGCTGCCGGTACAGATTGAAGCTGCTGAAATTTCCCAGGCCTTTGCGACAGGTGTTGCAGAATCCATGGTTTCTTCCGGCTCTACCGGTTATGATCGGAAAGTCTGGGAAAGCCTGACGCACTTCTATGAAGTAGATGCCTGGCTGCCCCGCAACTACACATTCGTCAATAAAGACAGCTGGAACGGTCTTAATGATACCGTCAAGAATGTTATTCACGGCTGTGCAGAAATTGCCGAATATGCCGGTTACTGGCGCGCTGTCCAGTATCAGGAATTTACCATTGGCCAGCTTGCCAAAAACGGTATGACCGTTGCCAAAGCCGGCAGTAAACTGAAAGGTGAACTGGAAGCAATCGGCACGAAAATGACAGGCGAATGGCTTGAGAAAGCCGGATCAACCGGTAAAGCCATCGTGGATGCCTTTAAAGCATCCCAGTAAGTCAGAACCCGAAAAAGCGCCCCTCCTGTAACAGGCGGGGCGCCTTTTTAATTGACAGGGAGGGGTTGCAGTATGGCTGCTATTCGAAAACTGCTGGACGGTATCTATCTGGCTGGCGGATTTATCGGGGCGATCAGCCTCGTTATCATTCTGGTTCTCGTCGTGCTGCAAATGGTAGCCCGCTGGGTCGGGGAAGTCGCCCCGGGCATTCCGGAATATGCCGGCTATTTTATGGCATCTTCCGCTTTTATGGCTTTTGCCTATGCACTGAACAAAGGCGCTCATATCCGGGTTGGTCTGCTGCTGCAGGCTTTGGGAGATTCCCGAAAATGGGCAGAAATCTGGTGCTTTCTTATTGGCGGCGGCCTGTCCGTCTATTTTGCCTATTACGCCATCAAAACCGTGTACTGGTCCTATAAGCTGAACGATATTTCACAAGGGCAGGATGCAACTCCGATCTGGATCCCTCAGCTTTCCATGGCCGTAGGCTCAGTCCTCCTGGCCATCGCCATGCTGGATCATTTGATCCAGCTGATCTTTACCGGCAAACACAATATCGATGCCGATACCCTGGACAGTCACGCGGAGTAACACGGAATGGAAGAAATCTACCTCACGTCGATTTTCATATTCGCCCTGTTCCTGCTTCTGGGAACCGGCGTCTGGGTCGGCCTTGCTCTGTTCGGCGTTGCGTTCGTCGGACTGGCGCTCTTCACCTCCCGTCCGGCGGGAGATGTTATGGCAACCGTCATCTGGTCCGGCT
>DIYE01000315.1:18516-53743 GCA_002428885.1 Alphaproteobacteria bacterium UBA6062 | reverse complement strand
AGCTGGACACTCACGGCTCTGCCCCTCTTTATCTGGATGGGTGAAATCCTATATCGAACGCGATTATCGGAAGATATGTTCCGTGGTCTTGCTCCCTGGATGGCGAGACTGCCGGGTGGCCTGGTCCACACTAACATCGTTGGCTGTACAATCTTCGCAGCGGTTTCCGGCTCTTCCGCCGCAACCCTGACAACCGTTGGTAAAATGTCCATACCGGAGCTTCGCAAACGCGGATATCCGGAACATATGATTATCGGCACCCTGACCGGCGCGGCAACGTTGGGACTGATGATCCCGCCGTCTCTGACGTTGATTGTCTATGGCGTAACCGTCAATGAATCCATTTCCAAACTGTTCCTGGCCGGTGTCTTCCCCGGCCTCACCCTAGCGCTTCTCTTTATGGGTTATGTCGCCTGGTGGTCCTTCGTCAAACCGGATCAAGTCCCGCATATCGCAGAGAAAATGTCATTCTCAGCAAAGATCCGCGAGTCCCGCTTCCTGCTACCGGTTATTGCCCTGATTTCCGTGGTGATCGGCTCCATGTATCTCGGCATCGCCACAGCAACAGAAGCCGCCGCTTTCGGTGTGATCGGTTCTCTTTTGCTGGCCCTGTTCCAGCGTTCTCTTAACAGCGCCACTTTCCTGGACAGCCTGATCGGTGCCACTCGGACTTCCGCCATGATCATGTTCATCCTGGCAGGCGCAGCAGCGCTTTCCCTGGCCATGGGCTTTACCGGCCTCCCCCGGGCACTCGCTCACTGGATTGATACACTGGAACTGTCGCCTTTCGTACTGCTTCTGGCCCTGATGGTGTTTTACATCATTCTCGGTTGCTTCCTGGACGGAATTTCCTCGGTGGTGCTGACCATGGCAATCGTTGAGCCGATGATCCGGCAGGCCGGCATTGATATCATCTGGTTCGGTATTTTCATCGTGGTTGTTGTTGAAATGGCCCAGATTACCCCGCCGATCGGCTTCAACCTGTTTGTGATGCAGGGCATGACCCACCACGGGATGGGCTATATCGCCAAAACGGCCCTGCCCATGTTCCTGATCATGGTCGTGATGGTGTTCATTCTTATTTTCTTCCCGGAACTGGTGACATACCTGCCGGAAAATATGAAACAAATTGCCTCACCCTAGCGATCCGTATAATCATGAAGGCCTGCCCTCCGGGGCAGGTCTTCCGGTGCCTTCATGATTTCCTTCCTTAAATTCGCAGGCCGCCATGCCCGTCTTGTTCTGGCTCTCGGCGTTATGCTGGGTCTCATATTACCGGGGCTCGGAGAGTATGTCGGTCCGGCTTTGCAGGTTCTCGTAGTTCTGTTACTGGCAACCGCCATGATCCGGGTGGATCTGCTTGGGGTGTTGTCACATTTACGCAAACCGGCAAAGATCGGCAGCCTGCTCCTGATGCTCATGCTTGCCATGCCTCTTGGAGTGCATGCCATTGCAACACTTCTAGGCCTCGATCCCGTGTTGCATCTTGCCGTCGTCCTGGTAGCCTGCGCCCCGCCCCTTGCATCAGCGCCTAGCATGGCGGCTCTTTTAAAACTCGACGATGCGCTGGTCCTCAACATCATGGTACTCGGCACCCTGATGGTCCCGTTTACGGTCCCCCTGATCATCCTCAATATTCTGGATCTGCCACTGGACCTCGATGCGCTGTCTCTGCTGGGTAGGCTTGTTGCCACAATCGGCGCTGCGATCCTGACGGCGATCGTGGTCCGCAAGTTTATCGGCAATGACAGGCTGCGGCGTCATCATGATCTGATGGACGGCATATCTGCGCTGATCATGCTGGTTTTTGCCATTGTGATTATGAACGGTATCGGTTTGACAGGCATGACGGACGGACCAAAAGTTCGGCAGACATTGCTGGTGGCTCTGTCTGCCAACTGGGGCATACATCTGATCCTTCTCACCCTGTTCATTCTGGCCAGTGGCGTGTTTGGGCGGGGGTATGTTGCCTCACCGGAGAAAGGAGCGATTGCATTGATGGCAGGCAACAGGAATGCCGCCCTGTTTATGGCGGCTCTACCGGCGGAAACCCTGTCTTCCCTACTTCTTTTTATGGCGCTTGCCCAATTACCGATTTATCTCACCCCCCTGGTTGCAGCACCTCTCTATCGCGCTGTTCTGGGCAAGCAAAGGTCCGATACCTCCCAGGGTCACTCCCCGAGTTAAAGGGCAGCCTGTCTTAGAAATCCCAGTCCTCATCTTCTGTCGCAACAGCTTTACCAATGACGTATGAGGAGCCGGAACCAGAGAAGAAATCATGATTTTCGCTATCCGGGCTTAACGCCGCCAGAATTGCAGGATTCACCTCGGAGACTTCAGGTGGGAACAGAGCTTCAAAACCCAGATTTTGCAAGGCCTTGTTGGCATTGTAATGCAGAAAGATCTTAACATCCTCCGTCAGGCCGATGCTATCATATAACTCTTCCGTATACTGGCTTTCGATCTCATATAACTCAAACAGTAAGGAAAAGGCATAATCCTTCAATGCAAGCTGCTCTTCTTCGGGCAGCTTTTCATATCCACGCTGGAATTTGTAGCCAATATAATAGCCATGAACAGCTTCATCGCGGATAATCAGCCGGATAAGGTCAGCCGTGTTTGTCAATTTTGCACGACTGGACCAGAACATCGGCAGATAAAATCCAGAATAGAACAAGAAACTTTCCAGAAACACACTGGCGATTTTACGCTTCAAAGGGTCATTCCCTGGCGCATAGGTCCTGAGAATTGCTTCAGCCTTGGCCTGTAGATGCGGGTTTTCCTCCGACCATCGGAAAGCCTCATCGATATCCTTCGTCGCACACAGCGTGGAAAATATAGACGAATAGCTGCGTGCGTGTACCGCCTCCATAAAGGATATATTGGTGAGCACCGCCTCTTCATGGGGGGTGATCGCATCAGGCATCAGCGAAGGTGCGCCAACCGTATTCTGAATTGTATCCAGCAATGTAAGACCGGTAAAGACACGGATCGTCAGCAGTTGCTCCTCATCCGTTAGCGTATTCCAACTTGGAATATCATTGGAAAGCGGTACTTTTTCCGGCAACCAGAAATTTACTGTTAAGCGATTCCAGACTTCAAGATCCTTGTCATCTTCCAACCTGTTCCAGTTAATCGCCCGCGGTATCCGAATTTTAGTTAAATCGTTCATTATACTCTCCGCTCACAGTGCACAGGATACACAGCCTTCCACCTCGGTTCCCTCAAGAACCTCTTGGCGCAGGCGCACATAATAAATCGTCTTGATACCCTTCTTCCAAGCATAAATCTGGGCGCGATTGATGTCCCGCGTCGTCGCATCGGAGGGGAAGAACAGCGTCAATGAAAGTCCCTGATCCACATGTTCGGTTGCCGCCGCATACACATCTATCAAAGCTTCCGGACCAATTTCATAAGCATCACGGTAATACTCCAGATTGTCATTGGCCATAAATGCGGCCGGATAATAAACGCGACCGATCTTGCCTTCTTTTCGGATTTCAATCCTGGAAACGATCGGATGGATTGAAGACGTGGAATTATTGATATAGGAAATCGAGCCAGTCGGCGGCACCGCCTGCAGGTTCCTGTTGTAAAGCCCGTGCTGCATGACATCCGCCTTAAGGGACGCCCAATTGTCCTGACTGGGGAGATCCATACCTTCGAACAAGGATTTCACCTTGTCGCTTTGCGGCAACCAGTCACGGTTTGTGTATTTTTCGAAGAAGGCACCGGACGCATACTCTGATTTTTCAAAGTCCTTAAAAGTCACCTTATTTTCGCGCGCAAGATCACAAGAGGTGCGGATTGCGTGATAGGCAACGGCAGCAAAATAAACCGACGTAAATTCAACAGCCTCAGCGCTATCATAGTGGATATGTTCACGCGCCAGAAAACCATGCAGGTTCATTTGTCCCAGTCCGATCGCACGGCTTTCATCATTTCCCCGGCGAACCGACGGTACACTGTCAATGGCGGACATCTCCGAGACAGCCGTAAGGGCACGAATAGCAGCCGTAACGGTTTGCCCCAAATCCCTATTATCCATCGCCTTAGCAATATTGAGAGAACCGAGATTACAGGAAATATCCGTTCCCAAATGCTCATAACTCAAATCATCATTGAATGTTGATGCTTCGTTCACCTGCAGAATTTCGGAACACAGATTCGACATATTGATACGCCCATCAATCGGATTGGCCCGATTAACCGTATCCTCGAACATCACATACGGATACCCGGACTCGAACTGAATCTCAGCGACCGTCTGAAAGAACTCACGAGCATTGACTTTGGACTTCCGAATACGCTTATCATCCACCATCTCGGCATAATTGTCAGTGATAGATAGCTCAGAGAAGGGAACGCCATAAACCTTTTCAACGTCATGGGGCGAGAATAAATACATATCCGCATTTTTCTTAGCCAGCTCAAATGTAATGTCTGGAATCACGACACCTAAAGACAAGGTCTTAATGCGAATTTTCTCATCGGCATTTTCTCGTTTGGTATCCAGAAATTGCATTATATCCGGATGGTGTGCATTCAAATAGACGGCACCGGCTCCCTGACGGGCGCCGAGTTGATTTGCATAAGAAAAGCTGTCTTCCAAGAGTTTCATTACCGGGATCACGCCTGAAGATTGATTTTCAATCCCTTTAATCGGTGCACCATGCTCTCTGATATTCGTCAGCAGCAATGCGACACCACCACCGCGCTTCGACAATTGCAGTGCTGAATTAATACCCCGCCCGATACTTTCCATATTATCTTCAAGACGCAGCAAGAAACAGGAAATCAGTTCGCCGCGTGAGGCCTTACCAGCGTTCAAGAAAGTCGGAGTAGCAGGCTGGAAACGACCTGACAGCATCTCATCCATAAAAGACATTGCAAGCGCTTCTTCACCCCGTGCCAATGTCAAAGCCGTCATCACAACGCGATCTTCATAGCGCTCCAGATACCGCTGACCGTCACGGGTCTTCAGCGTATAGGAGGTGTAGTATTTAAAAGCACCAAGAAACGTCGGAAAACGGAATTTTCTGGCATAGGCGACATCCCAGATCTGGCGCATAAAGTTCTTTGAATACTGATCCAGAACAGCTTCTTCATAATAGCCCTCGGAAACCAAGTAATTCAGCTTTTCATCAAGTGAGTGAAAGAAAACGGTATTCTGATTGACATGCTGCAGAAAATACTGCCGGGCAGCCATCCGATCAGCATCAAACCTGATCTGCCCATCCGCATCATACAGGTTCAACATTGCGTTAAGCGCGTGATAATCCAGCTCGTTTACAGTGCTGTCGAGCATAAATGTCTCCCTAGAGTTTCGAGTCCCTGACGGACTCGCAAAATATCGTTTTCTGTTCCTGCAAGTTCGAAGGAATAAAGCTGCGGCACGTTACATTTTCGGGCGATAATGCGTCCGGACAAAGCGTAGGTCGCACCAAAATTTCGGTTACCCGTTCCGATAACGCCCGTGAGACGAGCCCGCCTTTCAGGGTCGTTCAAAAAGTGTATCACCTGTTTTGGAACAGCACCCCGTCCTTCTCCATCTGCATAAGTCGGACAGATCAGCACATACGGCTCCGCAACATCAGCGATATGATCTACCGACAACGGAATACGCACAGCATCAATACCTAAACGCGACACAAAGCGATGGGTATTTCCTGATTTCGATGAGAAATAAACGAGGGTCGGGGTTGATCCGACCATCAATCAGGCCAGGCGAGCAATCATATCAGGGCGAAACCCTGACCAATGATCGTTGCCAGCAACAACGACAGGAGCCTGACGATAGCCAAGTTTAACCAGATGATCCATGGCATCATCATCCCGCGTCAGGTCAACCACATTATACGTGATTCCCTTAGCGTCCAGGGCACGTGTCGTAGCCGTACATTGCACACAAGCGGGTTTCGAATAAACGATAATATCCATTTGTCCTCTTTCTACTGATCAAACTCGAGGACGTACTTAAACGATATTCGCATCATACACGCCCCCGAACCCTCCGTTCGTGGTTTTTCTAGTGCTTGCGGCAGGTCTCCTGGCTCACGGATCACCATTTGAACTGACCTTCCCGAAAGAAGACTTTCAGTGGCGAATTCAGTCAAACTCTCCGTTTACAGTTGCGGGGGCAGCACCAGCTTCTCACTGGCTTCCCTCTTAGCTCTCAACACATGAAGAAAGAACCGAAGCCCCATCATATTGGGGTAAACACAAGGTTAATGTCAATATATGGGAATGCCAGAATCGAAACTTTTTGCGAACGAATCGCAAAAACTGCCCATTTTCCGCCATATTCCCCTTAGAATTCAGTTGGATTTTTTATCCGGAGAAACACTATTTCTACCCTTAAAAATCTGCATACAATTTTGTTTACAGAACTGAAGACAATGCTATTCTGATTTTTGTTGAGAGGGCATATCATCTTGTCCGAGAGTATTGAGGCAATCATGAAAGTCTACGGATCCAAATCCGTCTACGGAGCGAGCGTCGGCATCCTGATGCTGGAGGCCCGCTTCCCCCGCATACCCGGCGATATGGGTAATGGCCTGACCTGGCCCTTTCCTGTGCATTATAAGACGGTTCCCGATGCGTCCCCAGATCAGGTGGTTAGAAAAGGAGCGACTGGTTTGCTGGAAACTTTCATAGATGCCGGCCGGGAACTGGTGGATCGGGGAGCAGACGGCATAACGACCAATTGCGGCTTCCTTGCCCTTTTTCAGGATGAACTTCAGGAAGCGTTGCGGGTCCCTGTCGCAACCTCCTCCCTCATGCAGGTGCCGATGGTGCAAAGCTTGCTGCCAAAGGACAGGCGGGTCGGCATCCTCACCATTTCAGAAGCCACTCTCACAGACAAACATCTGACGGCAGCCGGTGTCCCATTGGATACGCCGATTCAAGGGACCGATGACGGACAGGAATTCACCCGTGCTATTCTCGGGAATGAAGAAAGCCTCGATGTTGGTCGTGCCCGCCAGGACAACGTCACGTTCGCCTTGAAGCTGGTAAAGGATAACCCGGATCTTGGCGCAATTGTCCTGGAATGCACCAACATGGTGCCTTATGCCGCCGATATCCGGGCGGCGACCGGCCTTCCGGTGTATTCCATTTACAGCTTCGTGACCTGGTTCCAGGCAGGCCTGCAACCGCGCACCTTTGAAGATCCTTTTCTGGACGGCAAGCCGATCCGATACTGAAGAGTGTATTGTGTTTAGGAGGGATCATTTGATGGAGCCAAATCAGTTCGTATCCAAGGCGCGGCGTGTAGCGCGATGCGGTGCATCGGGCAAGCGACGCAACATAGGAGATGGGCTGATTTGGCCCACCGAAGGCCGCTTTTTCGGGCCTCCTGACGGTGTTGTGTTCCACTTGTGGTCAGGCAAGACCACCGCGCGAAACACGCCTGGTCAGAAAACCCGAAAAAGCGGTCAAATGCCCCCTCCTAAACACAATACACTCTAACATATCAGGTAATCCCATGAGTCATCATAAAATCCAGGGCATCAAAGTCCATACCGTCAACATCCCGACAAAGGCCGTTCATTCTCATGGAAGCGGTGATATCGCCGGAATAAAAAGCGTCCTTCTCGAAGTCACGACGGACACCGGCATCACCGGATGGGGAGAAGCGTCTCCCTGGCCGGTTTTCACTGGAACCGCGGAAGGAAATGCGGGAGCCCTGCATGTATATTTAAGGCCCCATCTGATCGGTCAGGACCCGGTTCTTGTAGAAAAACACCTTTTTATGGCGGATCAGGTTGTCGTTGACTGTCCGGAAGCGAAAGCAGCATTAGAGACAGCGCTGCTCGACATTACCGGGCAGATTTATGGCCTGCCCATCGCCGAGCTGGTTGGCGGACGCCACAGGGATAAAATCCCACTCAGCTTCTCCGTCGCTAATCCGGACTTTGAGAAAGACCTGGAGGATGTTGATGCCATGTATCAGGATGGTATTCGAATCCTCAAACTGAAAACCGGATTCAAGGATCATGCTTTTGATCTGATGCGGCTCGAAAAGTTCCGGGAAAAATATGGTGACACGTTAAGCCTTCGTGCCGACTACAATCAGGGACTGGCTGCTTATGACGCCTTGCGTCACGTCCGGGACCTGGAGGCTTTTGATCTGGCTTTTATTGAACAGCCGGTCAAGCGTCACGAACGGGATGTACTTGCTGCCATCACCAAAGCCGTCGATACACCGGTCATGGCGGATGAATCCGTTTTCAACCCCCGAGAAGCCATGCAGGCTGTGCAGATGGGGCTTTGCGATATCATTACCCTTAAGATCATGAAGGCAGGTGGTATCCGGCGCGCCCTTGAAGTAGCGGCCATCGCCCGAACGGCCGGTCTTGAAACCTATGGCGGTTGCATGTTCGAAACCGGGATCGCCCATGCTGCAGGAACCCATCTGGTTGCGGCTCTACCGGATCTCAAACTCGGCTGCGAGTTCTACATGTCCACCTACTATATTACGGAGGATATCCTGACAGATCCGTTCCCGGTCCGGGACGGCTATGTTCATGTTCCGACAAAGCCCGGGCTTGGTGTCACCGTCAATCGCGAAATCCTTGAGAAATATACGCAGGAAACCCTCAGCTAGAAGCACCAGAAAATCAGGATCAGGCCCGTTGTCCAACAGGCCTTTCCCATCCGGATTGACATGCTCGGACACTGACTTCCCCCTTTTTCAGGCAAAAGGAACAAACGGCACGCGTTGCCGATGATCCGCCAATGATATCAGTTCATCCACAACGCGCAGGAAATGTGGAGCCTTATTGTGTGCTTCCCATCCGGCTTCATCAACATACAGTTCATAAATGAAGAAAGACAACGGATCGGTCGGTGAGCGATAAGGCGCGAAAAATTTCACCCCTTCTTCCGCCATGGTTGGCTCAATAAGCCCTTGCAGGATTTCAGCGACAGCATCACCCTTACCTTCTTTGGCAACAATATTAATAGCGACAACAAAACCTTCATTCAGGTTTTCGGCAGCAGCATGAATAGAGGTCATGGCAACTCAGTTCCTACTCATCAGCAGGCGCAATCCCGCAAAGGCGAAAAACGCCCCCAGAACGCCCTGAATGACTCTCCGTGACTTACCGTATAAACGCACCATGGCGGGCGTGGAAAATGCTACAGCGTACAAGACGTGAATGATGATCGACAGGATGAAAGTTCCGGTTACAATAGCACCTCCGACCCATAAGGGTGCATCTTCTTGCATACCGAGAGATATAATGGAAATCCAAGCCAATGCCGCCTTCGGGTTTGTCATCTGAATAATATATCCGCGTTGCAAATACCCAAATGGCGTTCGACCTCCACCAGACAGTTCATGAACTTCAATGTCATGTTTTAAAGCCGCCGACTTGAAAGACTTATATGCCAGCCACAGAAGATATAACCCGCCAAAAATCTTGATGAGCAAGAGGGCTGAGGCATAGGTTGCAAGGATCGCGGACAGGCCAAACACCGTCAAAAGTGCCCAGGTAAAGGAACCACTTGCAACCCCAACTGCCAATGAAATGCCTGACCGCCGCCCAACACTCATTGATGTGCCGATGACAGCGAGAATATTCGGACCGGGACTAGCAATTGCCAAAAGAAAAGCGGAATATGCCAATAAAATACCGGGGAGATAAGTACTGAAATCCTGCATTGGATGCCTCTGATTTTTGCTGATGTTCTCATTATGTTCCAACCGTAAACATAAAGCAACAGGATCGTACCCAGCCTGATAACCAGGCCGCACACCCATAGCATCATCAGCCCTGTAAAGGCAGTCCGCTATCCGCCATACATGCTCCAGAGTGTTTCCTATTAAAGACAAGATGCTCTAGTTTTTTGCGCAGGCGATTTTTTCATCGCGGGAGACGTCGGATAAAACCAGTTTTCTCTTCTGGCTTTCAGGATCAGTGGCAACGGCTTCCTCTTTGAAAAAATCGTGCAGGCTTTGTGCTTCAAATAACCGCTTCACATCATCCGTACCACCGACAAACCGGCCATTAACGAAGAGTTGAGGGAGCGTTTTGATACCGGAGTAGGTTTTAATCTCCTCCCTTAGGTCATCCGCTTCCAAGACGTTACGGGTTACATACGTGACCCCCATATGATCCAGAATTTGAACCATCCGGGAGGAATACCCGCATGGGGAATCTCCTGGTACGCCTTTCATATAAAGGACGACCTGGTTTTCACTAAGATCCTCTCTAATTTTTTCATGCATGGCTTGCCCTTCCAAAACACTGTTATTCACGATCATCAAGTGAGCGCTATTGCGATTTTTAAATAGGTATATTATATGCATATTTAACGAGAGAAAATTATTTTGTCAAAATGAAAGCGAAGGTCTGGATCATGGAAATGCAATATCTGAAAATTGTGGCTGGTCGGGCCGTCGCTCCGGCAGGATTTGATCCGGGCAATATCGCCCACAGAAAGCGCCTTGAATATCAGCGCCGGATTCTGGATCTGGGCCTATCACCTGACATTCTATCCGACATTGTTGACGAATTTTATGACAGGGTTAGAGCTCATCCAATACTGGGCGCGATCTTTGACCAGAAAATCGGCCCTCACTGGGAGCATCATCTGGCCAAGATGAAAACATTCTGGATTTCTGTTGCCCTCAATGCTGGCACCTATAGCGGAAAACCGGTCATCGCCCACAAAGCCCTTCAGGATGTAAAGCCGTTTCATTTCGGTATCTGGCTGGGCTTGTTCAAACAAACGGTCCTTGATCTGACCGGTTCACCAGAAGCCTGTGATTTCCTTATGAAGCGTGCTGAGAAAATGGCTAATACATTTAAAAAGGCGATGTTTGGCAAGACTTTGCCTGATCCGACCAATAATGCCATTTCCTCTCAAGAACAGGAGCCTCCGTCATGTTGAGCGACTTGGAATTGCCCGGCGATGTGTCAAAATATAAAGAAACAAGAATTTTCAACGCAACCACCGTCCCTAAGGGCCTGCTGAAAGACCATGCTACAAAACCTGAGGTATGGGGCAGGCTGAACGTTCATGTGGGCACGGTCCTTTATGTGGACATCGCTTCGGCACAAGAACGTGAAGTAACATCGGGATCATTCCAGATCATAGAGCCGGAAGCCCTTCATTTCATTCAACCCTCTCAAGATGCGGAATTTCATGTTGAGTTTTATCGAAGCGACACCGAAGGAGTAGACTCCCCTCACAAGGGGAAGCCCCTTTTTTGAGGTAGAACCGGCACGGTATCAAGCTGCACCACTTGTGAAAAGAAACCGTGCCGGAACCGTTATGCGGATATTTTATCCCATCCAGCGGCGAACCGGCGCATTGGTTTCCTCCAGCGGCTGACAGATAACGTCAACCAGGGTCGGCCCATCATGCTCAATAGCCTCTTTCAGGACCCGCGGCAGATCATCAGGATTTTCGACCCGCCAGGATTTCACGCCAAAGGCCGCACCAACCGCCGCCTGATCCGTCCGGTTAAAGTCCACATTGTAGTAGCGGGCATCTTTGTCAGCAAACTGACTGGCCTTGATCCAGCCAAAGTTTGAGTTCGAGAAGACGATATAGGTAATCGGCGCACGAGATCGACAGATGGTTTCCAGCTCCCCGCAGGTGAAACCGAAGGAACCATCGCCCATCATGGCAACGATCTTGCTGCCGGGGCGGCCATACCAGGCACCAAGGGCGGCTGACATGGAATATCCCAGCGCACCGTGAGCCCGGTTTGTAATAAAATATCGGCCCGGCAGCGGCTGCTGATAATAGGCAGAAAAATATGGGCAACTTGTTCCGGGATCTGACAACACAACCGCATCTTCAGGCAGAACTTTCATCATGGCGTCAATCACCCGCTCCGGCCGGATAGGCAGGTCCGTTGATTGGGCGAAACGATTGAAAATTTCGAACTTACGCCTTTTGACATCAGCAACCGAGCTGGCGCCGCCATAATCAATATCGGAAAGATCCCGCTTGTCGAGTTCTGCATTAACGGCAGCCAGAGACAGTTTCAAATCGCCGACAACACCAACTTCGGCCTGGTAATTGGCGCCAATGACCATGGGATCGCTGTCAAAATGCACGATCCGGGCGCCAGGCTTCGGCGCTTCCCAACGGGATGTGGTTGTGGATCCTGCCCGACAACCCATGAAGACAACCAGATCAGCTGCTTCCATCAATTCCCAGGTTTCGTCGGTTCCACCATTGGAGCCCACAACACCGAGGCTGTTCGGATGCGTATCCGCCAGGGATCCCTGTCCTGAAATGGACGTTGCTACCGGGATATTAAGCCGCTTTGCAAGGACGGACAGCTCCTCCATCCCGCCAGCGATCACAACACCGCCACCGCAGACAATCAGCGGTGACTTCGCTGACAGGATAGCATCAACGGCGGCTTCCGCGGCTCCCGGCTCCGGACCGACCGGGTAAGCAGGATAAGAAGCGTGTTTTGGATCTGCCCAAATATCATCCACATCCACCGCGTCATATTGGATATCATAGGGCAGTCCGAGATGTGCAGAGCCTGAACGTCCTGTGGTCATCGCCCGAAACGCCGCCCGGACCATACGCGGAATATGAGCGGATTGCTTGATCACCGTGTTCCATTTGGTCAAGGGGCGCATAAGCGCTTCCTGGTCAACTTCCGTCAGAGGGTATTTGCCATAGGACGCAACCGAGATATCCGTTGTGATGCCGAGAACCGCATAAGAAGACTCGCTTGCCTCAATAAGACCAGGCAACAGGTAAGTCGCCCCGCCACCTGACGGCCCTTCGCAGACACCGACCCTTCCGGTAACCCGGGAATAGGCATCGGCCATATAAGTTGCGCTTCTTTCATCCCGTGTCAGGACATGCTCAATCTTATGATCAAGGCGCAGCATCGCATCATAAAAGGGCAGTGTCGTATCACCGCATAGTCCGAAAATATGCTGGACGCCATGCGCCTCCAGCATTTTGACCATGGCTTCCGCGCCATTCAATTCATTTGTCACTGGCTCACCCGTTCTGTGGTCACGCTCAACATGTTTAAAAAATACGTGGTTTAAAATTGTATACAGAAATATATACTATTCTGAGCGCAAAGCAATCAGAATCACATCAAGATTTCCGCTCCTTGAGCAGATATTTTGATTGACTGATTTGGAGATTTTGGTTTTTCAGAAAGCCGGTACGTAAAGCTGGGAATAGGCTGTCTTAACAGCAGCCGTTGCCTCTTCGCTACGTTTGACAATATGCTTGCGAAGCGCCTTTACAGCCCCTTCTTCATCCCGGCTTTTCAGCATTTGCAGGATCCGGAGATGATCCGCCGGCACCCCTTCCCGACGATCTTCCATATCAATACACCGAACATAACGAAGCCGCGCATTAATATTGGTGAGGATACGGATCAGTTCAGGATTCCCGGAAAGCGCCGCAACCCGCATATGAAACTCTTCATCCAGATCAACCAGTTCCCTGGCAGATCGGGAGCTGAGATAAGCCGGTTCACATTCCTCAACAAATGTTTCCAGACCCAGGATGTCCTGGTCGGCTGCCCGTTCTACGGCCAGGCGGAGAGCTTCACTTTCGATGGCAACCCTTGCTTCATAAAGGCTAAGGATCTTATCCGGACTCAAGGCCCGACAGAAAAAACCGCGACCGTTTTCGAAATCGAGAAAGCCTTCGGCCACCAGCCGATTTAACGCTTCGCGAAGGGGAGTCCTGCTAGCTCCCAGCGTCTTGGAGAGTTTACTCTCGTTAATGCGCTCTCCCGGCATAAACTCGAAATTGATCGCCATTTGCCGAACTCTGTCGTAGATCTTGTCCACGCTACTTGAGAGCTCACTCATAAATTTCTCCGTCCCTTGCGAATTGCTCGTTCTTTTTCCTACTATTTACAGAAGCGACCGCTATCGCACAACAGGCCACTCCGAAAATCATTGCCGAACTTCCGACCGCATTGATGCGATAAAACAGATAAAAAAGAACCGTCTATAGCCATGACAGACTGTCTTATACGTAGCTCAGACGTCAGCCAATCAGATCCACAAACCCTATCACAAATCCGCACACTTTTCTGCACACAATTTTGGATGCAATCTGGCGTACATGCCGAACGGCCTCAAACTTACTGTTATAAAACAGCTCATTAACGCGAGAGAGAGCCTTTTTCACTCAATGAAATGTCTTAGAGATTTTGGAAAAAGGACTTCGCAGCTTCGTTCGGTGTCATGCTGTGATATTTTCGAAACGCTGTTGTAAAGCTTGCCTGGCTGGCATAACCAACCTGTGCTGCGACCCGCTGGATTGTTTTACCGCCGGAAGCCAGCATTACCCGGGCCTGGTTCATACGGAGTTTATGGACATAGGAAGAAACACTATCACCATAAACCCGTGGGAAGTTACTTTTTAGATAGGGAACACTCACACCCGCCTTCAGCGCAACCGCCTCAAGGGTCAGCTTCGCGTCTAGGTTTTGTTCAATATAGCGACCTGCTTTTTCGATCTGTCGGATGTCCCGGGCTTGCAACTGAATATGTGCAGCTCTAGTACTTTCCTTATTTCCGGCAGTTATGTGTTGGATCAGAGCTCTCAAGAGCCCCATAACAGTCTGATTCACAAACAGGCTCAAATCGATGCCAGTGAGTTCAGTATAGATGAGGCTGTGAAGGCCTTCCAGAACCTGAGGATCCGCGCTCCAATAATGGCAGGGGCCGCTCGTATTGAGGCCAACCAATATGTTGTCTCTTTCTGTTTCATCAAGACAGTGCGTCTCCAGCAATTCACAAAATTTTTCATCTGCGAAATGAATAGCAATTGTCTGATATGGGCCTATATAGGCCTGTTGCTCAATTTTTACGGCATCGGAACTGTATACATAGAGAATGTTGGGCAATGTCTGATGTGGCAGCGATAGGGTTCCGTATCGGGTATATCCATTGGCTTTAAATCCCATGAAGATTGTTAGGCCGGACGGAACAGATGTTTGCGTCAGAAATTCTCCCAGTATCTCACCGTCCATTAGGGTAGCCGTAAGGCCGGGCATAATCGTATGTTCACGCATGACACCCGTCACCATAGCTGCCTGACCACCGATTTCTCTGCCGTCACGCATAAAACAGGATTTCTCCGTTGTGTCAAAGCGCGCAAGCTCTTCAGCACTGTATTCCCTGTCATGATATCGGGAATAATGCTCGTTCACAGATAATTCTCCTACAACCGGCCTTCCAATCTCTTGCGGCAATTGCCGATATAATGTTGCTAATAATTCTTAATTGCGTCAAGTGAGGAAATCGATATCCTGCATCAACCGGCCGACCTGCAAGGCTTTCAGATAAAATGCCTCTCTTTTTTCGAAAAGAAATTATCCAATTGCGAAAAGAAATTTCGTCGCGCAAAACCGGTGCGCTGGTTAAGACTTCGCCCTGCTCAACAGCCATTCGCCAGATTGGAAACTGTTCTCTGGTAACATAGTATCTACAGGAGACGGAACATGTCCGCGCAATCCACAACTGAAGCAAGCTCTTTCACAAAAAAGCCGCTTTTTTTGAAAACCGGAAATAAAAGGGAAGCACATAAGCACCCCGTCTCCGTCTTAATGCTGACAACGGCTCTCTGTTTAACGGCGCCGATTGCGTTCTCTCAGGAAGGTTCGGGCAATGTCTTCGTTCTGGACCCGATCACAGTAACCAGCCAGCGATACAAAAGTCACCTCGAGGACGTTCCGGCCAGCGTCGATGTCATAACCGGCGAAGAACTGGAAAAGAAAAATATCAGACGGCTATCAGAGGCCCTGCGCCTTGTGCCCAATATCCAAGTCTATGACGATGGCGGCAGCTATAACACCGCCATCAGCGTCCGCGGCATCGGTAATGAAATCCCCTTTACCGAGCCAGCCACCACTGTCTTCATTGACGGTATTCCCTATTCAGGCAATATGTCAGACCTTCAACTGCAGAATGTCGAGCGGATTGAAGTCATGCGAGGCCCGCAATCCACTCTTTACGGAGAGAATACACTGGCCGGCGCGGTTAATATCGTCACCCGCAAGCGTCAAGGCGAAAAGTGGCAAGGGTTGGTCAAAGGCAGTCTAGGCAATCTTGGTCGGCGGGAAGCCTCCGCCAGTATCAGCGGCCCGATTGTTAAAGATAAAATGGGGCTGTCCGTCGATATGGGGATTGCTCAGAATGACGGCTATCTTACCAATGTTACGACCGGAAATGATGATGTGGGCGAACAGGACAACAAACGAATCCGCACTGTTGTCGATCTCTCTTTAACAGATAACGTAGAAGCCTCATTTTCTCTGGATTATGACCGTGAGGAAGGGGCGAAAACCGACAGCGTTCAAAGAGGCAGCTACAACTTTGCCCGCACGACCGATCCGGACGAAACACGTGAAGGTCTGCAGGGCGCCCTCTCCCTCACCTGGTATGGCAGCAATTTTGACGTTACGTCCCTCACAGGCTTTCGCGATGTTTCCCTGGATCTCAAAGATAATATGGTACTCGTTGTCGGGAATGAGACCCTTAATCTGGTGGACACATCCGAACGGGAAGCTTTTCAGGAATTTCGGCTGATCCGTCCCAAAGAAGAGACGGATCTGGGGTGGCAGCTTGGTGCCTATATTTCAGTGAAAGATTTCGATCTGGACCAGAATTATGCCATTCCGGCCTTTGCAACCACACAGGTTTTCGACCATCGGCAAAAATCCCTTCGAACGGAGGCTTACGGACAGGTTGATTTTGATATCATCTCAGATCTGACACTAACAGTAGGGGGTCGACTATCCCGGGTAAAACGCAGTGTTGATCACGAATATATCGTCAATAACGTTACCCTGTTCGAAACGACTTCAGCAGCGGAAAAGCACTTCAATAACATTGCTGCCAGAGCGGCGCTGACCTATAGGATTACAGATGGATTGTCTGTCTATGGCGGCTATAATCAGGGTTTCAAGGCAGGAACGGCACGCAGCGGCGCAACCAGTGCAGCAGCCTTGTTTCTGCCTTCCGAAAAATCCAGGACTTTTGAAATCGGGGCCAAAGGCCAGCTCAGCAACCTCTCTTACTCAGCTTCCTTGTTCTATACCGATTACAAGAACCGCCACACCTTCTTTAATAATGGTGGTATCCCGGTTACCGAAGCCATTCCCGATGCAACGTCAAAAGGAGCTGAGCTGAGCCTGCGATACGCCTTTAATCAAGCCTGGAATATTTATGGCCGTGCCGGGTATCTGACGACCGAATTTGGCAATCATATCCTGACCGGCACAACGACAAACATCAAAGGGAACGAGTTCCGCGATGCGCCTAAATGGACCCTCGCTGCGGGCGCCGACTATACCACCGATATTGGAAATGGCTGGCAACTATCCATCAATGGTGACGTCACCTACAGATCCAGTACACAAGGCAATGTTTCGAATATTCAGACATCGATTAATCCGTCCTACACACTTGTCGATACCAGCATAGGGTTGCGAAAAGATAACTTCGCTGTTTCTTTGACCGCGAAGAATCTGCTGGATGAGTATTATTATCTTACAACCGCTATGAATGATGGAACAGGAGCACCGGGTGCACCGCGATCTGTCTTTCTGACAGCCTCCTACAATTTCTGATATTGACGATGAAAAATCGGACCCGTTATCAGAAAGCCGATCTTCTACCCTCAATAATCCGATCCTTAAAGTGATGGGACAGGCAACTTCGACTTCACCCTCCTCCGGGCAGGAAGGGAGCGGTCAATTTTATTCGCTGATCAGACCATATCGGTGGCAAGTGATTTTACTCTGCCTTATGGCCATAGGTTCTGTCTGCCTGTCTTTTGCCCCTCACTATTTCGTTTGGTGGCTGGGTGATCACATACTGAGTCATGATAAAGCCCCTTCTAATCAGGCATTATTAATCGGTTGCGGTCTTCTGGTTGGAGCCTTGGCCGCTCGATACAGTCTGGCGGGCGCGACCTCCATCGGCTCTCATTTTGTGGCCTTTCAGATCCAAAAAGACCTGAGAATCCGGCTTTCCGAAAAACTCAGCATGACCTCTATGGGATTTTTAGAACAACAGCGACGCGGTGACCTGGGTAAATTGGCTGTTGATGATGTGGAAAGCCTTGAAGACGGTTTTGCACATCTGATACCGGAGCTTGCGGCCTGTCTTGTATCCCCGGTTCTGTTGATAAGCGTTATGTTGACTTTCGACGGACGCATGACGTTTGCAGCTTTATCCCCGATCGCACTCAGTTTTCTTGTTCTGATATTTCTAGTTCGAAAAGGAGAAAAGGCAACGAAGCGGTATCAGGAAAGCCTCTCTGAAGTCGGGTCAGCGGTGGATGAAGTTATCTCTGCTTTTCCTCTGGTTAAAACCCATAATGCAGAATCTATTCTCCTTGGAAAAGCAGAAAGAGCTTTCAAAGCATTCAGACAGGAAACCGCGGACTGGATCCGTCAGGCTCTAGTTCCTTCCGTCTGGTTTCAGGTTCTGACCACCTCAAGTCCGATCACCGTATTGTCCGCAGGCATCTACTTCCATCAGGAAGGTTCACTATCTCTCAGTTCGCTCCTGCTTTTTTTGATATTGTCCATTAATCTCGGGAATCTGTTCTCTACGCTTGGCAGTCTCGGCCATCGGTTATCAAGTCAGAAGGAAGTGCTGGACCGGATTTTTTCCATTCTGGATGAGCCGTCTCTTCCACAGCCCAACTCAGAAAAAACAACGACCGGGCACAGTATCGTGTTTGAAGATGTTGGTTTTTCCTATGATGGATCCCCTACCTTGCAATCCATCAGTCTTTCGGTTGAGGAGGGGGCATCCGTTGCTCTCGTTGGACCGTCAGGCAGCGGAAAAAGTACAGTTCTACGCCTAATATCGCGCTTCTGGGATATTCAAAGGGGAACACTCAGGATTGGCGGTACGGATATCCGCAACCTACCCTCAGAACATCTCAACAGGCTTGTCAGTGTCACTTTTCAGGACGTCTTCCTGTTTTCTCATTCTATTGCCGACAACATCCGACTCGGCCATCCGGAAGCGACTGACGAAACCATCATCAGGGCGGCAAAAGCCGCTCAGGCTCACGATTTCATCATGGATATGCCTCAGGGATACCAAACCGTTCTTAAAGAAGGCGGTCACAATCTCTCAGGTGGACAACGGCAACGACTGTCAATAGCCCGCTCAATCCTTCATGATACCCCTATCCTGCTGCTGGACGAAGCAACAGCCTATGCCGATCCACAAAACGAAAAGCTGGTTCAACAGGCAATCTCTGAACTGGCCAGGAACAAAACCGTGCTCATGGTGGCTCATCGCCTTAATACAGTTGTGAATATGGATAAGATTATTGTCCTTGAAGCAGGCCGGATTATCGATCAGGGCACACATTTAGAATTACTGGATCGATGCCCGCTCTACCAACAAATGTGGAGAGATCACCTGGGCAGCCAGTCATTCAAGCTGGGCGATCACCAGAAAGGCGCCGGATAGCAAACGAATGAGAGTTTTGTTAAACATATTATCGGAGCATATCAAAGGTAGAGACCTGGCCATCGCAGCTCTTCCGGCCATTCTGCACATTGTTCTTTGCGGCGCTGTTCCTCTTCTGGCAGCCTGGGCTCTTTATATGTTGACGACCTCTCCAGACCCTGACCTGATGTTCGAGCTTTCAGTGTCAGTTCTTTGCATTCCGGGCCTGCGCTATCTCCTTCTTTCCATTCATTTCAGCCATTCTTACCGCCTGGCGTTCGAACTGGGCGAAAAAACCCGTCTGGCACTGCTCAGGCATTTGAGAAGAATGCCGTTAGGGGCCATAAAAAGCCGCAAGCAAGGGGAACTTATTGCGCTTTTCAATGATGACATAAAGTGGCTTGAGGCTTTTATCGGTGGCGGCGCCAGCATGACGGCCGGTGCGATCGTCATTCCGGCAATGCTAATGATGTTTCTTCTCTTTCAGACTCCTAAAATGGCGTTGCTGCTTTTGTCCGGCTTCCTGCTCGGCCTACCCTGTCTTTACTTCTATAACAAAGTCATGGCCGGAAGCGTCGCGAGAAGAACACAACAAATCGCCGCGTTAAACTCCCGTATTACCGAGCATTTCACCGGCATGCCGGTTCTTCGGGTGTTCAATGCCGTTGGCCAGAAGGACCGTTACTTCAGGGGAGATTTGAACGCCCTGATAAACGCCTATAAACAATCCGCCTGGAAGCTAACCCCGCTTTCCGTCGTCAGTCTGCTCGCCATGGAAAGTGCACTGGCGCCTGCCGCCTATTTCAGTCTGCAAGACGTGATGACGGATCGCTCTGCAGGCTTGATTGTGATATGCACGCTCTTCCTGGCGCTTTCCCTCTATAATCCATTACTGCTGTTTTTCGCAGGCAGCGGCCAGTATCGCCTGGCACAAACTGCAGCAAAAAACATAAACCGGTTTCTGGATCTCCCGACCCTGAAGGACGGAATGGACAAGGACATTCAGATAGCAACTCCGGATCTGCATTTTGAGAATGTCAGCTTCGGATATAACGCCAGCATACCGGTTGTGGAGAATATTTCCTTTACCGCAAAAGCCGGGGAGTTGACTGCTATCGTCGGCCCGAGCGGCGCAGGTAAAACAACGCTCTTCAGTCTCGCCACCCGGTTCTGGGATCCCGATATGGGAAATATCTATATCGGAGACCAGCCGGTTGACTGCCTGAGAGAAGAAGATCTTTGCCGTTATTTTTCCGTTGTAACACAGGAAACACTCCTGATTGATGACACCATTCGCAGAAACATTGATCTGGGTATTGTGGGTTATCCGGAAGAAAGCCTCACTGCAGCTATAGAAAACGCACAAATAAAACAGTTTATCACGGAGACACCCGAGGGACTTGAATCTCGAACAGGCCAGGCTGGCACCCGGCTTTCCGGAGGCCAAAAACAGCGGATCACCATCGCCAGGGCACTCTTGAAAGATGCCCCCATCATCCTTCTTGATGAAGCCATGGCCTCAGTCGATCCGATCAATGCCCGACAGATACAAAAAGCCATCGCTCGCCTGACCCGACAGAAAACAGTTCTCGTAATCGCTCATCGACTGTCAACAATCACCAACGCCGACAAAATTATCGTCATGGAAAGCGGTCGAATTTTATCACAGGGCACGCATCAGGAGCTCCTTGAATTCTGTGATCTTTACAAAAAACTCTGGGCAGATCACCAGGAAACCAGACACTGGAATTTAAGCGATTGAAGCTACCAGACCGGCCGGTTACCAGCTAAAATCGCCCAGACCTAACTCTTTGCAGTATTTTTCAGAAAATGTGCTAATTTTCCGGTCATCCAAACAATAAAAGACTTTAGAATGGCACGCTCTACGCAGACACGGCGCAGTAATGAGGAACGAAGACAGGATTCAGATCAGCGCATCATAAATGCGGCGCTTGAACTGTTTGCAACTCAAGGATATCTGCGGACAACCCTCATTCAGATCGGAAATACAGCCGGGTGCACCGGTACCCTTGTCAGCAATCGCTTCAAATCCAAAGAAGGACTTTTAAGAGCCGTTCTGGCGCATATCATGCGGCGCTTTGAAGACGCTCCGGGAAAACAGGATACCAAGCATGCGCAAGAACTGATGACCGACTTTTTAGAGCTTTACCTGAAGGACGTGGCTGACCGCGAAGACAGGATTCGCGCCCTGCATGTCATAATCGGTGAAGCATTAGGAGCCATTCCGGAAATCCAGGATGAAATTATCAGCGTTTACACAACATTCCGCGGACGGGTTGCAGGCCTTGTCCGGGCAGGTATTGAAACAGGGGACTATAAGGCTGATACGGATCCGGACCAGGCCTCCATCATCATCGTCGGCATGCTTCGAGGCATTACCATGCAGTATCTGGCAGACCCCAAAGCGATTGACCTTAAAGCCATGACCCCGGCCATTCAAAGAAATGTGCTGGCTGGCCTAATAAACACCTGATTTGGCAGCATCCAGATCAAGATGATATGTCAAACCTTTAACCTTCCCTTAGGCACACAATAAGGATGTTGACCGGTCGGATCCGAAAGAACGCTCACCTCTGCGCCAAACAGGGCTCTAACCAGTTCAGATGTGACAATCTCTGAAGGGGCTCCGTCAGCCAAAATGGCGCCCTCTCGAATAGCCATAATACGGTCTGCATACAGGCTGGCGTGATTGATGTCATGCAGAACCATCAGCATGCCAATCCCCTGCTCCCGATGCAATCGCTTCAATAACTCAAGGACGTCAATCTGGTGCCCCATATCCAGATAAGAAGTAGGTTCGTCCAGCAGAAGCATCTGTGGCTTCTGCGCCAGTGCCAGCGAAATCCAGACCCTTTGCTGTTCCCCTCCCGACAAAGCCTCAAAGGGACGGTGCGCATAGGTAGACATGCCGGTAAAGTCGAGAGCAGCCATAACACCGTCCGGATCCGGAGCCTCAAAAAAACGACGTTGAGCAAATTGCCCATGTTCTACCAACTGATAAACAGTCAAGCCTTCCGGCGCCTGCGGAGACTGAGACAAGACGGCAATCTTTGAGGCAACCTCCCGGCGGGGCAGATGATGAAGTACCTCCCCATCCAGGTGAACCTGCCCGGCTTTCAGAGGGTGTAAACCCGCCAGTGCTTTTAGCAATGTTGATTTTCCGGATCCGTTCGCCCCGACAAGAACCGAAATATCCTCTTTGGCAATCAAGACGCTGATATCTTCCAGAATGGTTTTGTCGGCATAACCGACGGATAGATTACGGGCTTCAAGCATAACTGTTCCGTCTCATCCCGATATAAATCAACAATGCAAAAACCGGTGCGCCCATCAGGCTTGTCACGATGCCGACCGGGATTTCCAAAGGCGGGAGAACCGTACGGCCAACCGTATCGCCGACAATAACCAAAGTCGCACCAACAACCATATTCGTTAATATCTGATCTTTCATTTGATAGCTGCCAATAAGCCTTGAAATATGAGGGACAATAAGTCCGACAAAACCAACAGGACCGGCGATGGAAACCGCACTTGCAGCAAAACAGGCGGCAATCACCAGAAGCACAGGTGAAACCATGCCGACAGAAACCCCGACAGATCTGGCCGTCAAAGCATCCAGTCTGAGCGCCGATAACTGTGGTAACATCAGAAAAACCAGTAACAGTCCCGCTGCTCCCCAGGGAAGAGCCGGTATAATGTGACTGAAATCGCGGGCGTAGAGAGAGCCGGCCAGCCACAGGATCGCCAGTTCCGTTCTGGCTTCAGACAAACCGACCACCATGGCCATGACAAGCGCCTGCAGAACAGAGGCTAGAATAACCCCCATCAAAATCAGGCGAATAGCAGAAAATCCGCGACTCCAGGACATCAGAAAAATCAATCCGGTCGCCGACAATCCGCCAAACAGGGCAATAAGCGGTATCCATTCCAGCGACAGATAACTGGAGGCCGCCTTTAATCCTGTTTCGGAAGGGTTGAATGTTATGGCAACGCCCATCGCTATTACGACAGCTAAAGAAGCGCCTCCCGAAACGCCGAAAAGCGTGGGATCCGCCAGCGGATTACGCAGCACTGTCTGGAATATCAGGCCAGATAGAGAGAGATAAACCCCGATCACGATGGCCGCCGCAGTTCTGGGTAAGCGATATTCCCGAATAATATCTGTCACCGCTCCCCCGGTTCCGGAAAACAATCTCCACACATCCTGCCAATCGGTTCCGACAGATCCAAAACGCAAAGACAGAAGACAGCTCAGAACCAGCAACAGAATAAGCAAGAACCAACGCACCAAACCCAACATCCTCACCTGGCGACCTGCCCCAGACGGCGTGCCATCAGCAGGAACAGGCATCCGCCGACGATCGTTATCAGGATCCCCGCCGGGACGCGGCCTTCAAAAACAAGGCGGACCAAAGCATCAGACCAGGCCACGACGCCGCCCCCCACCAGGGCGCTTACCACAAGCCAAAGGCCCATTTTGCTTTGCTGACGGCCGAGAAGAAGGGATGACAGATGCGGCGTGACAAAACCAATAAACCCGATCGGCCCAGCAACCGCGACACTGGCGGCCGCGAGAACCACAGAAGCAAGACCTGCAATTACTCTCCACCGACCTGCGTTCAAGCCCATGGAGGCCGCCGAAGCATCATCAAACTTCAGATAACTCAAGATTGGACAAACAGCCAGGCTCACCAGAGCCCCAACCAGAGCCCAAGGCCAGAATAACGAAAATTCCGGCCATCCCCGGTTTGTGAAGCCGCCAATCATCCAGAAGTAAAGAGTTTGCAACGAGGATTTCGAGAGGATCATCAATGTGCTGGTTGCCGCAATGCAGAAAACAGATACCGCAACCCCCGCCAGTATAAGTTTGATCGGTCTGTTCCGGGTATTTCCAGCGATCAACATCGTCATAAACGCCGCCATTAAACCGCCGGCAATCCCGAAAACAATCATCACTGAGGGAGAAACCGTTATGGCGGTCATACAGACGGCGACCCCCAGGGCGGCCCCGCCAGTAACCCCCGTCAATCCGGGATCTCCAAGAGGGTTACGGGTAATAACCTGAATCAGCGCACCGGAAAGCGCCAGCGCCGCCCCAACGCCAAAAGCGCAGAGCACTCTTGGAAGCCTTAATTCTCGAACAGAAAAAGCGGCGTTTGATCCATCATCCTGTATGAGAAAGGAAATCGCCTGTAAAAGGGATGTGTCATAGGCACCAGTCGCAAGATTAAGCGCAGAGCCCAGGGCGCCGATAGCGGCAATAAAGGGGATTAAAACAGAAATCCGCCCATATCCGGTCTCTGACACTGTGTTCATTGCGCAAACTGAATAGGCTTGGCCCGAGCTGCATCCGGCATGAACGGCTTCTCAAAAATGTCGGGGTAAATCAAGTGAGCTGCTTCTCTCACAACCAGTTCTCGCGCGATAGGACCGCTTGGCTGTGAATACTGATAACCAACACTGTAAATCTTGTTATTTTTATAGGCTTTCAAGCGTTCGTAGACCGGGCTGAATTTAACGGCTCCACCATGAGAAACAAACATCAGAATAACGTCCGGATCCAGCGCCAACAGTTGCTCTGCTTCGAGGGATACAAAGGCCGCATCGGGGGATTCAGCATCCTCATTCCTGCCCAGCGGGTTGACAGTGCCAACAGTGCCGACAAGCTGGGCTGTCATAATATTATCCTGATAGCCATAAAGCGTATCCTGGTAAGACCAGATAAATAAAACAGACTTGGCTTTTTTGGGCGCCTTTGCCGCATAATCTTTGCGCAGCGCCAAAAAATCCGCGTTCATTTTATCCGCCTGTTCAGCAGCCCCCAGTGCCCGCCCCAGTTTGGCAACGGCCTTGAGGGAAGCATCAATGTCCTCAGCATCATATGTCAGGAGAGGCCCGGATTTTTCGATCTCATCCGCATAAACCGCGTTATAGCGCGTCATGCCGATTGTCAGATCCAGATCCGTGGTTGCAATCATTTCCAGATTGGGCGCCGTGATGTCCCCTAAGTCTTTGGCATTATCCAGTCCCTTACCAAGATAGACAGGCCGTTCTCCTTCGTAAGTTGTGATGCCTGCAACAGGACGACCGAGAGCCACCAGAAGATCAGCCGCTGCGACCCACAGAGCGGCGACTTTTTCCGGTTTCTGAGAAAGCGTGACATCCTTACCGCGACCGTCCTTGAGTGTCACAGGATAGTCTCCGGCGACGGCAACCCCCGACCACATGAGGAGAACGAAGAGAATAAAGCACTTTTTCATTGATCTGTTAGCCCCTAAAAGAGGGTGCCTTCCTTAGATTACCATTTATGACTGAGGGAAACACCAAAGCTCCTCCCCTTGGCCGCAATGCCGTAATCGGCGCCGGTAAAGAGGAAATAGTTGCTGAGATATTCTTCATCGAGCAGATTTTTCACCCAAAGCTTTGCCTGCCAATTACCATAGCCAAGCCCCAGAGAAGCATCAACAAGGTGCGTTGGTGCCTGACGATAGGTTCCAACAGAATCGAAAGCATAACTGCTGCGGTAGGAGTATATTCCGCTAGCTGATAATGCCATCCCGTTATCGAGTTTTCGATCCCAGTCCAGGGTCAGACTGGCGGAATGTTTTGGGGCAATCGGCACATCGTTACCGGAGAAATCGACGGTTACGTTGGAACCCGCTCCGGCCGAGAAATAGGTATAAACAAAGTCATCAAATTTCGATTGCAGGAAGCCATAGGATGCTCCGATCCGCAATTCATCTGTAACAGCCGCCGCCAGCGCCACTTCCGCGCCCTTTGATGTCGCTGAAGCCGCGTTGGCTGTCACACGCTGGAAATCGCTGATAAAGACATTGGACTGCATATCTTTCCAATCCGTGTGAAAGACATTGAGTTCCATGGAAACTTTGTCATTGAGGAAGCTTGTCTTAACCCCGGCTTCAAAATTGAGGGATGTTTCCGGATCATAAACATTGACAGAACCATCCGCATTGAAGAACTGCGCAATACCGCCAGACTTAAAGCCTCGCGAAATACGGCCGTATAGCAGCGCATTATCATCCAATGCGTAACTGACGCCGATCTCCGGACTAATATTAGTGGTCGACAGGCTCGCCTTCCCGGACTGGGGCGTTCCGTAAAAATTAGTGCCTGAAGGACTTAAAATTTCGACAGTTCCGGATTTGTCTTCTCGTGTTATCCGGCCGCCGCCCTGTAAACTCAAAGCATCCGTGATCCGATAATTGAAACCGCCAAAAACGGCGTAGGTTTTAGAGGTACCGTCCAAGGCATTCCGGCTAACCTGAGATCTGTCGACAGAGGCCAGTTCAAAAAACTCATATCCGTCAAAATTCTCATACATGTAAAAAAGGCCGGCATTCCAACCGATGTCCCCGGGTTGCGGATCGGAAAATGTATCCGATGTTAACCGGAATTCCTGTGTAAACTGCCACTGGTTCTGATCCCGTCCCTGCTGGAGGGCAAAGACACCGCCACCGGGATTATAAGGCCCGGAGCCGAAATCTCCATCCAGGATCATGTCCTCGGTGAATTTCCGGTAAGCCGTAATCGATCTGATATACATCCTATCAAAGTCATGATCGAGACGCACGGTTCCGCCGCCCCGGACATCCGTCTGTTCTCCGGGAAAGTCAAGATTAGACTGATGATTAAAAGCCAACGCCACCGGTGCCCATCCGCCCATGGAATCATCCTTTACCCGCTCGCCATCAAGGGTAAATTTGAGCGAGGTATTGTCTCCCACATCTCCAAGCACGGTTACACGCCCGGAGATAGCATCCTGGTTCAGGTCGGACTGGCCGGTTGACAGGTTATCGATACCGTCGGGCTGCCGATTAAAACTCAGGAAAGTCCGGGTAAACCAGCCACTGTCACCAACCGGCACATCGATAGCCCCGCGCAAACGTCTTGAACCGTCATTTCCAACGGATGCTTTCACTTCTGTCGACAGAACTTCCCCCGGCTCTCTTGCGACGAGATTGACGGCCCCGCCAATAGTGTTGCGTCCATAAAGAGATGCCTGCGCCCCTCTCACGACCTCGACACGCTCCAGATCATCAAGATACACCGGCGCCGCATCCGGCCTGCCAAGATAAACTTCATCGGCAAACAAACCAACACCGGTTTCAGTATTCAGGCCCTGCATGGATTGTGAACCGACACCCCGAATGATAAAAGACATCCCATTGGCATTGAATGCCATCACATTGGGTGCCGTTTTGGCAACATCGGCGAGCGTATCCGTTTTTTCAATATCCAGCGTATCCCGTGTCTTTGCTGTCACGGCAAGCGGCGCATCTCTCAGCTTTTCCTTTACTTTCCGTGCCGTGATAACGATCGGTTCCAAGACAACCGGTTCATCGCTGGCGACTGTATCCTCAGCAGCAAGAACGACGCCGGGAAAAGCGCTGACAGCGATCCCGGCCAACAGAAAAGTTTTGAATGTTTGTGTTATTGCAGATGTCTGCCTAACCACCGCCTGCATCTTTTTATTCCTTCAACTTTACTCCGGCAGGACGGATACCGAGTCTGCTCACATGCTGCCTGTTGTCGTTATGGATCGGGGAATGGGTCAGAGAGACTTAACCGCCTTCCCACTAACCCGACGTCTGTTTTGACAACCCGCTTGTCCTGGCCCCGAAAATAAATAGGCCAGCAGAACGGCTCAATAACGGACAGTTTTGAAATCCGGGATTTGGCTTTTGAAATGCAGGCGGCGCTAACCGAGCAGGATTTTGCCGCGATCTTTTGCCGGTGAAACGCCAAAATAGCGCTTATAGGCGGTAGAGAAATTGGCGGGCGTGGTATAACCAACACGATGGGAAATTTCGGCGATCTGCAGATAACCGTCCTGCAAAAGCAATCTGGCGGCCTGCATTCTGGTATTCAAAACATATTCAAAAAGAGTCATACCAAACGCGGATTTAAACTGGCGACGCAACGTGGTTTCATTTGTGCCGAGCTTCGCAGCCAGATCGATAATTGAATCGAACTTCTCAGGCGCCTGATCGATGACATGACGGGCCTCATAGGCGAGATTAACCTTTTCACCGCCATGGTTGGAAGGTTCAAGCGCAGCATTATCAAGGCATTTGGCCAGTTCAAACACCGACGACATCACCTGGGTTTCCACATATAATCGCCCGGTCGGCCCACGAAAAGGATTGTTGAGCAAGTTCAGAAGATTATTCATCAGGCTTTCGTTATAGCCGATGGAAACCAACCTCACACCCGGTTGAATAAGAGATTTAAGGGGAGCGAGATGATCTTCCGGATCATCCGGGTCAACCGCATCGAAAAAGCTCTCAGCAAGAAGAAAAGACGACATCCGGAGCCGCCGACTGCTGGTCGGCTGATCCATATACGTGCTTGTCTGTCCCACACTGACCACCTGGGGGCGGCCGGTTGCCGAAAACAGAATATCAAAATCATCGAGTCTGGTATGCATCTCCCCACTAAAGACGGCACCGGTCCAGATGCTGGCCGGAAGCTCACCGCGCGTGCGGAATATCTTGTCGAATGTCATATCACAGGAAAAGAAATGGACCGTTTCCGATATGGCCAGAGAATTATAATGCCCGATGAGCGACACATCATCATTGGCAGCCCCTTGCGCCGGGGTAATCTTATCGCATGTATTTTCTATCGTTGAATTTTTCAGTGCGTCAGCCAGCCTGGTAACAGATGGCTCGCTGCCGCCAATCGAATAATCCTGATAGTATTCCAGAAAACTCATACCAAATACCTACAGACACCAACAGCAGCCCTAGAATATCAGATTGACAAAAAATGCCAATGAGTTTCATTCGCATCTACATTTCTGATAATACTGCCTGGCCAATAGCTAGCGATGTCAGTATCCGGATCTGCAGCAATATACAACAAGACTTTAATAGTACAGTCCGAATTCTATCGCCACAGCAGTTGCTTATACATACTGTCAAGCCAGATTTCAGGCTTATTCAGTTTTCATGTCAACTGCCAGGGTATCAGCCGCCTTCAGAAGCAGTCCCATATCAACACCGGCTGCTACGAAGTTGTAGCCCCAGTCCCGATACCGTTTTGCATCCTCGATCGTTGTCGCCAGGATCCCGGCGGGCTTACCGATTGCATTGAGTGTTTCAACGGCTGATTTCAGAGCTTTCTGAACATCCGGATGCCCCGGATTCCCCAGATGCCCCAATGATGCAGCCAGATCGGAAGGGCCGATAAAGATACCATCGACCCCTTCCACTGCCGCAATATCGGTTAGCCAGGACAGGGCCTGACCGGTTTCAATCTGCACAAGCAGGCAGATTTCGTCATTTGCCTGACGTAAATAGTCCTTTGCCCGACCAAACCGGCTGGCTCGGGTACTACCGGCAACGCCGCGAATACCCTCCCCCGGATAGCGGGTTGCCTCAACGGCTGCTTTTGCCTCAATCGGCGTTTCAACAAAGGGTATCAACAGGGTTTGAGCCCCGATATCCAGGAAGCGTTTGATCAGCACCTTGTCATTCCAGGCCGGACGAACCGCAAGGTCGGCCGTCCCATGAGAAGCCGCCTGCAGGATAGGCATGACTCCCGCCACATCAATCGGTGAATGTTCCGTATCAACCAGCATCCAATCGAAACCGGAGTCTGCCAGCGCTTCTGCAGCAAGAGGGCTGCAGAGACTCGACCAAAGCCCGACCAGCGTTTCACCAGCCTGCAGTCTTTTCTTAAATCTGTTTTCAAGGGTATGCATTTGCACCTCACACAAACTGAACGGCGACACTGCCAAGCGGTCCGAAATCCGCATGCAATGTATCACCTTTTTCAGCCCAGACCGGGCGGGTAAAAGAACCGGAGAGCATCATATGTCCCGGCTCCAGCGTTATATCAAACGGTGCCAGCTTGTTGGCAAGCCAGGCCACCGCCATGGCCGGATGCCCCAGAACACCGGCTGCGATACCGGTTTCCTCAATCTCCGAGTTTCGATAGAAGATAGCGCCAACCCAGCGCAGATCGATATCTTCCGGGCGAACCGGACGCCCCCCGAGGATCAGGGCAGCGCCCGCTCCGTTATCCGCAACAGTATCAAAAATCTGGCGGGGCTCCTGCACCCGGGCATCGATCACTTCAATGGAGGGCACCACATATTCCGTTGCCCTCAGCACATCCACCAGCCCGACATTCGGACCTTTCAGCGGTTCTTTAAGGATAAAGGTCAGTTCCGGCTCAACACGGGGAACACAGAAATCCTCATATTTGAGTTTCACACCATCCTGAAAAACGCCGTCACTGAAAACATATCCATAGTCCGGTTCATCAATTTTGGAAGACGCTTGCATGGCTTTTGATGTCAGGCCGATCTTATGCCCGACAATTTCGATCCCGGCTTTTTGCTTTTCCTCCGCCAGGGCAGAAGAAATGGCATAGGAATCCTCAATCTCGATATTGGGGAATTTGGCGGAGAGGCGCTCTGCCTGGACTTTGCTGCGATGCGCCTCTTTCAGCATCGTGATGGCGTCAAGCCGTTCCTGTTCACTTAACATGGGTTCTATCCGTTTTTAAAGTTTGACGCAGATATTGCGTAGTTCTGTATAGAATTCGAGAGAATGGACACCGCCCTCCCGTCCAATGCCGGAGCGCTTGGCGCCCCCGAAAGGTGTCCTGAGATCCCTAAGGAACCAGCAATTAACCCAGGAAATACCCACATCAATTTTTCCGGCAACCCGGTGGGCACGGGAAAGATTGGTCGTCCAGATGGATGTCGCCAGTCCATAGGGGGAATTATTCGCCAGATGGATGGCTTCCTCTTCCGTATCAAAAGGTGTGATGTGGGTACAGGGGCCGAAAATCTCTTCGGTCACCACGGCATCCTGTTCAGACAGTCCCGTCCAGACCGTCGGCTGGATCCAGTAGCCGTCTTCAAATCCCTTCACATCCGGGGCACCGCCACCTGCAATCAGAGTAGCACCGGCACTGATCGCCTTGTCGTAATATCCCTGGACCTTTTGCAGATGTTTCCGGCTGATCAACGGCCCCATGGTCGTGTCCGGGTTAAAGGGATCTCCATAGGCGTAGGATTTTGCTTTATCCGCCAACCCTTCGACCACCTGGTCAAAAATACCCCGCTGCACATATAACCGCTCCGTTCCCAGGCAGACCTGGCCGGTATTCACAAAGCAGGACCGCGCCAGCCCCTCCAGGGTCTGATCCAGATCCGCGTCATCAAAAACCACGCCCGGATTTTTGCCGCCGAGCTCCAACGACACAGGACGCACCCCTTTTGAGGCGGCCTGCATAATAGCCTCCCCGGTGCGGGTTTCTCCTGTAAAGGTCAGGGCATCCACATCCGGGTGGGACGTCAGAAACTCTCCGGCGCTATCCGGTCCAAATCCGTGAACCACATTATACACCCCGTCAGGGATGCCGACGGACTGCATGACTTCTCCAAGCAGGGTTGCCGTCGACGGCGTCTCTTCCGACGGTTTGACAACAACCGTGTTTCCGCAAGCCAGCGCCGGCGCTACTTTCCAGGTCATCAGCAGAAGCGGCAAGTTCCAGGGACAGATAACGCCGATGACACCCTGCGGGAGGCGAACCGAATAGTTCAGGGCACCATTGCCGTCCGGCGTCGCCATTTCGAATGTTTCCGCCCCCGTCGCAGCGATCTGGTCCGCAAAGATATTGAAATTGGCAGCGCCCCTCGGGATATCGATATGGGAAGCAATGGAAACCGGCTTGCCCGTATCCCGAACCTCGGCCTCCAGAAACTCATCGAAGCGCGCCTGTATGCCGTCTGCCAGTTTCCGAAGAAGAGCAATCCTCTCTGCGACACTCATCCGCCCCCAAGGCCCGTCCAGCGCTTTTTTGGCGGCGGTCACAGCGGCGTCCACATCATCCTTGTCGGCCGCATTGACAATGGAAATCACTTCGTCGGTTGCCGGGTAGCGGTTTTCATAGGCCTCACCGCTGCCGGTTACAAACTGCCCATTGATGAAATTATTGATCTGTTTCACGTATTTTACCTATTTTTATGATGAATGGGTTGTCAGGCTTCCGGATCACCATGCGTCAGGAAATCCCACATTCGTTCGATAATCAGTCCGGCGCGGGTTGCCCTCACGGCACATTCTTCGTCAGAAAGCACCGGTCCCGTTTCGGCAAGTCCGCAGCGCAAGGCTTCCAGCTCCACCCGGCAGGTATCTTCAAGATACCAGGCCATCACCACCGCTTCTTCAAGAGAGGCACCGGTTGTCACGGCACCATTTCCGCGCATCATGACCGCATTGCTGTCCCCCATGGCGGCATAAACCCCGACGGCTCTTTCATCATCCCGTATCAACTGAGGATCATTCCAGAGACCAACGCCCGATGAAAAATAACTGCCAAAGCCGTGACGGGGTTTCGGAACTTTCCCAAGGGCGGCAAGCGCCATCATATGAGGAGACATAAACCGGACAACGCCCTGGGCTTCAGGCCGGTTCCGGTAAATTTGTTGATGCAGCCTCACCTCCCCCAGAACACCGTCTGGAAGCGCCCCCTCAACAGGCACCGTCAGACACTCCTCCCCGACGTCGGTCAGACCCATGGGTTTGGACGGACAGACCAGAAAACTATCCGCATCCAGTCTGGCTGAACAATGCCCATAGGCATGAACCAGGCCATGCCGTCCCAGGGCTCTTGCCGCCATTCGTACCGTTTTATCTGTCATCTTTCAGAAATCTCCACGCTGCTGATGTCAGTCCTGAAAAGCCGCAATATTGGGCTTCGATCCCCATTGGCAGAACCCGGTCGGCTCGAACGGGAACTGTCTGTCTCTCCAGGCGGGCTCATCATGAATTTCACAGACCCCTGTCGAATATTCGAAGGTCATGCCGTCGGGGCCGCTGAAATACAGGAACTGGGCCGTCGAGGTAGGATGACGTCCCGGCCCGAAGGTAATATTGATATTTTTCTCGCGGATCAGGCTCAGGGATCGCTGGATATCATCGGTTCCGGCGACCTGGTGATTGATATGCTGGATCCCCGGCCCGGTGAACGGGAAGAGCGCAATGGTGTGATGGATTTCATTGATCCGCATGAGCGGTGCATCGCCGATATGATCGGAGACCCGTGCGTTACAGACTTCCGTCCAGAAAGCCTCATCCCTCTCCGGATCTGTTGTACATAATCCCACATGACTGAAACCGGTGATACCGGCATCCCGCGTGCCGTGATAACGGCGTCCGGACATAGTCGGCCGGACAACAAATTCAAGAATATTGCCTGTCGGATCCTGAAAGCGGATAAAATCCCGGACCATGCGGGCTTCACATTCCGCCGCTGTCCCCTGATGAACCGCATAACCAAGCCGATCCAGTGTCGCGGCGGCAGTCTCAAGATCCGCCTTTGATCCCAGCTCGAAAGCCGTTGCCTGATCCGCCGGATCTCCTTCAAAGTAACACAGGGTATGAGCCCGCTGATCCGATTTGAAATAGAGAGCCCCCTTCCGGCGCTCAGCGACTTCCAGGCCAAGAATATTTACAGCGAACCACTCAGCGCTCTCCAGATCCTTGGTACCAAGGCGGCAATAGGTGACGTCTTTAAGATCAATCATTTTTCACTTCCTACGACTTACCCAGAAATTCCGGTTGCGTCGTTTCCGACCCCCAAGAGCAGTGAGATAGCGCCTCATTGGCAAACTGACGGGCGATCCTCTCCGTTACCGCCTCGCCGCAGGCCATACCGGTGCTGAAGGAATACAGAATATCCCTCGGCCCGCGGGCAGTGACAAACATCTTATCACTGGCCGTCTGGCGACCTGGTCCATGCACCACCGGAACCTGCCTGTTCTGGAAGAAATGGAAATTCTGCATGACATTGTTAATGCCCTCGACGGCGAAATCGATACCCAGAATCCGGTCGTCGGAAGACGGGTACAGGGCAATACGGTGATGAAAATCGTCAAAGCGGATATAAGCCGTATCACCGGCCCAGTCAGAAACGGTTCCACCAAGGATTTCTGTCCAGAACCGTTCATTCGCAGGCAAATCCTGACAGGCGATTAAAACCGATTGCAACTCCTGAATACCGGCATCCCGGGCGCCATGATACCGCCATCCGGATGCCAAAGGCCGCCATACGAATTCCACCGTCAGTCCGTTCGGAGCCGTGCAACTCAAACCGGTCTTTATCTTGCGAAATTCGCATTCGGCCTCTTCCAGGAAACGGCTTTCTATGGAAAATTCCGACAGTCGGTCTTTCAGCTCCTCCAGGTCCTGTCTCAAAGCAACCGTCAGGGCAATGGTATCCGCCTTCGCCTGCCCGCTGTAACACAGGGAATAAGCCCGAAAATCTGATCGCAGATAAACGGCATTTTCCGTTTTCTCACCCATCTGCAGTCCGAGAATATCCGTGGCAAAAGCCGCATCCTGATCCGGATTTTCTGTCGACAGCCGAATATAGCGTAGATCTCGAAATTTCATGCCGTTTGTATCCTCCTGAATAAAGACCGGTCGGCGGTTCAGCCGACCGGCTTGTGGCCTGCTTCAGAGCTTTGATGCTTCTTTTTCAAGATCCATAAGAAGCGGTGCTTTTTTTCGCCAGTCAGCGTACCACTTGTCTATAGCATCACCAAAAAAGTCGCGGCTGATGGATTTCACGGGAACTGTGGTTCCCTTCAACTTACCCAGATAATCAGCATCAATATCGGCATAGGAAGCAACCAGGCTATCCAGATGACTTTTCATCACCTCCGTGATCACAGCCCTGTCCTTCTCGCTGATCGCCGCCCATTTCCGGGCGGAGCCAACGGC
>DIYE01000315.1:0-18447 GCA_002428885.1 Alphaproteobacteria bacterium UBA6062 | reverse complement strand
GCGGAGCCAACGGCAATCATCGGAAACATCATATGGTTGGATTCAACGATCGATCCGGCATGGGAGTAATACTTGCTGTTCCAGGTACTTTCGAAATCGATCTGCATACCGTCCACCTGTCCGTTTGCGAAAGCATCATAAAGGGCAGGGAGTGGCATCGGTGTCGGTGCGGCACCGATTTTCTTCCAAAAATCCAGTTCCGGCGCAAAAGGAATGGTCCGGATTTTCCGGTCCGCCAGATCCTTTACAGAACTTACATCACCGGCCATGACAATCTGGCGCATACCGGCCATACCATATCCAAACCCGACAAGGCCGAAGCGGTTCAGTTGTTCAAGCAGCCGGGTTGCCGTCTTCCCTTTCAGCAGAACCTGAGCCTCGGCCACATTTTTCGCAATATAGGGCGCCAGGAAAATTCCGTAATTCGGATCGCGATTGGCAAACTCACCCAGGGTAAAAAAGGCAAAATCCATAACGCCGCTTTGCAACTGCTGAAGCATCTGCGCTTCATTGCCAAGCTGACCGCTCGGGAAAATCAGGATATCAACACGCCCGTCTGTCCGGGACTTGATATCTGCGGTCGCTTGACCGGCTGTTTTTGTCCATTGATGAGGCGGCGGTGTAATCAGTCCCATCCGGTATTCAGCGGCCGACAAAGCCTGCCCGTTTAAAGCCGCACAAGCGAACACGGCCCCTGCCATAAGTGATTTCAGAATTTTCATGATAAATATCCTCCCGATGTATCGAGTGAGTGAGTATTTTCTTTTTGTCTTTCGGCAGCTTGCAGGCTTAATGCGTTCACAAGACTGTGCCGTATGTTCTGCCCGCTCATCCCATCAAATCCTTTAATCCGGTCGCCAGCCACGGGAAATAGACAATCAGCAGCAACACGATTGCCACGGCAAAAAAGAAAGGAAGGATCAGAACGGATATTCTCTCCGCGCGGACTTCCCCCATAAGGGCCGCGGTAAACAGTCCTGTCCCGACCGGAGGCGTCAGCAGACCCAGAGTCAGATTAAGGCAGACGATGACACCGAACTGATAGGCATCAATACCGTAGATATCCGTTGCCACCGGCAGAAAGACCGGAACGATCAGGATAAGCGCCGGAATGGGATCCGTAACCATGCCAAGGCACAAGAGGAGCAGATTCAACATCAGCAGGAAGATGACCGGTGATTCCGTCATGGACTGCAGCCAGTCCGCCACTGCCGCCGGAACATTTTCAAAGGTGATAACCCAGCTGAAGACCTGGGCTGCGGCTATGAGGAACAGGACGACCGACGCATTTCTCGCCGCATTGACAAAAGCAGGACCAATATCCGCAAAACTCAGTTCCTTATAAACAAATAGGCCGATAAAAAAGGCGGCGAGCGTTGCGATAGCCGCAGCTTCCGTTGGCGTCGCAAGCCCGCCGAGGATGGAGCCGATAATCAAGACAGGAATAGAAATTGCCGGCAACGCATCCTTAAGAGCCGTGATTTTTTCCGGCCAGCCTGAAGGGTCGGACTTCGGAAAAGAATAGCGCCATCCCAGGAACGCGATCACCAGAATGAACAGGGCGAACATCAGCAGTCCGGGAACAATGCCTGAGATAAAGAGATCCCCAATGGGAATCTGGGCGACCACGCCAAAGATAATAAACAGCATGGAGGGCGGAATAATCGGTGCCAATAATCCCCCGGCGGCGGTAATGGTGACAGCAACATCCCTTGGATAACCGGTTCTTTCCATTTCCGGGACAGCCAGCCGGGACATGATGGTAATCTGCGCTACGGTTGATCCCAATATGGAGGCCATCAGCATATTGGAGATCAAATTCACATAAGCAAGCCCGCCCTTCACCGACCCCAGAAAGGCCAGGGCTACACTCATGAGACGGCGACCAATACCGCCGGCATTCATAAATTCTCCGAGCAGGATAAAGAGCGGCAGTGCTAGCAATCCGTATTTTTCCAATCCTCCATACATCTGCTGGGCATAAGACTGCAGCAACATGACATTGCCACTGGACAGTATGTAAATAAAAGCGGTGAGTGCGAGGACGAAGGCAACCGGCAATCCCGCGAGGATCAAAACCGCAAAGGAAGAAGAGATAAACATCAGCTTCCCTTTCCGGTATAACGACTAAAGGCACCGACCAGAGCCGTCACTGTATGCAGTAATCCTGTCAGGCAGAAGACCGGCAGGATCAACCAGAACCAGACCTTTCTGAAACCGATCGTGGTGGTCGGTTCTTCATACATAAAGTTGAAAGTCGCCTGGGAAAAACCGGACAGGCTGCCGGATGTCATCAAAGTCAATGGATCAAACCACCGCCAGAGAACATAGGCAAAGATCAGGAAGAACGCCACCAACAGCGTGTTACTGGCGACGGCGAATATTCCGGCAAACCTGCGCGGCACCATATCAGCGAGCAGCGTCACGGCTATATGGGATTTTTTATTCAGGCAAAAAGAAGCGCCCAGGAAAGCCGACCAGATCATGGCATAAATTGCCAGTTCATCAATCCAGTAGACCGGTATGGTAAGAGCACGTGTTACGACATTGGTAATCAGCAATCCAAACACAACCGCAATCAGGAAGCCGGCAAGCGGTGCCTCTGTTGCAGCAACAGCGTTACTGAATCGCTGCAAGGAGCGCAGAATACCTGCTTTCTGAGCAACTTCGTACCCGGTATCATCTTCTGAAACAAGGCCCATCAACACCCTTTTGCCTTTTCTGATCACTGGAAAAATGTCTCTAATTTCTCATTTTGTAGATATTTTATAAAAATATCGATTTTTTTATTCTGTCAACAATAATATTGATTTTTTGAACTCACCCTCTAGACTCTCAAATGAACAGAGGCTTTTCTCCGCAGGGAACAACATGCGCGGCACTGAGCAGATACAAGACACAAAAACCAATGCGGAAATGGCCTACCACCGCCTGAGAGACGATATCGTCTCCGGTGAACTGGCACCGGGAATGAAGTTGAAGATTGACTTGCTGCGCTCCCGCTATGCGCTTGGCGCAGGGCCGCTGCGGGAGGCCCTCTCCCGCCTTTCCGGAGACCATCTGGTCACTCAGGAAGGCCAGCGCGGCTTTCTTGTCGCCCCCATATCGATTGAAGATGCCCTTGATATCGGCAGAATGAGAAAACTCCTGGAAGCTGAAGCCCTGCGCCTTTCACTACCGAACGGGGATGATCACTGGGAAGATTCGGTTGTCACCAGTTTTCATCGACTGAAAAGAGTGGAACTCCGCAATAATCAGGGTATCGATGAAATGGCAGAGTGGGAGCTTCGAAATCATCAGTTTCACGAGGCCCTCGTCAGCGCCTGCAACTCCAACTGGCTTCTGAAAATGCGGCAACTCATGTTTGACCAGCATGAGCGCTACAGGCGCTTCTCCCGCATGAAAACCGTCACCACACGGGACATTCACCTGGAGCATAAAGCTCTATTCGATGCCGCTATGGATCGTGATGTGGAAAAAATCGTCGAGCAGATTGAGAGTCATATTCAGGGCACCACAAACGCTGTTGTCAAAGCCCTTACCGACAACAAGGCCTGTCTGGAAACAGCCTGATTGGCCCTAATGATGATATGGACGAATACAACCCGTCCTGCTCCATGGCACTGTCAAAGCTTCCTCATCTGTTTACCCTAATCGTCTATGTTGCTGACACACAGAAAAAGCCCCATCGCTGGATGGGGCTTTTGACGATACATTTAAATCTGGTATCTCCCTCTAAAGCAGATTGGGCAACCAGAGGGTAATTTCCGGGAAGACAATCAATATAAACAGGGTCAGAACATCCATCGCCAGGAACCAGAGGATCCCCTTAAAGATGGTTTCCAGCTTAACCTTGTCTCCGACAACTCCTTTAAGGACATAAACATTCAGCCCTACCGGTGGCGTAATAAGGCCGATTTCCAGAAACTTGATCATAATGACACCAAACCAGATCAGATCAAATCCGAGTCCTTCGACCACCGGTGTGACCACCGGTAATGTCAGCAGCATAATGCCCAGAGGATCCATAAAAGTTCCGAGGATGATATAGACCAATGACAATGCCAGCAGGATGCCTAATGGCGGCAAATCAAGACTGATGGCCCAATCAGCGAGGACACTGGCGACACCTGTAATAGCGATAAAGCCGACAAAGATCTTCGCCCCCAGGACAACGGCAAAAATACTGCTGATCTGGGTGATGGTTTCGACAATCGCGTTTTTCGATGTCTGTTTATTGAGCCTCTTCGCCAGGAACCCCAATACCCAGGCCCCGAGAGCCCCGACCGCAGCAGCTTCTGTCGGCGTCACGAATCCGGTGTAAATGCCGCCCATGATGATCACGAACAGTACAATGATGGACCAGGTACCTTTTAAGGATTTAAACTTCTCTTCCCAGGTGACCCGCTCCGGCGCTGGAGCCAGTTCCGGATTAATACGTGCCCGGATCCAGATCATCCCCATATAGATGAGGGCGGAAAGGACTCCCGGGATAAATCCGGCCATCAGCAATTTACCGACAGACTGCTCGGTAAAGATACCATACAGGATCATCAGGATACTGGGCGGAATAAGAGAGCCCAGCGTACCGCTGGCGGCGACAACACCTGTTGCCAGGCCCTTGTCATATTTATATCGCAGCATTTCCGGCACAGCCAGCTTACCCATGGCCGCAGCTGTCGCCAGACTGGATCCGCTGACCGCCGCAAACATGGCGCAACCGGCAACAGAAGCCATGGCCAGGCCGCCTTTCAGGCTCCCCAACCACATACGGGACGTGTGGTAAATATCCTTTGTAAAGCCGGCATGAAAAGCCACATATCCCATCATAAGAAAGAGCGGGATCGCCACCAGCGAGAAAGATGCGATAAAAGAGAACGGCTCAAAACTCAGAAATGACCAAGCAGCTTCAAATCCGCGTTCCAGATCCAGCTCGCCGCCGCTTGGCCAGCCGATCGCCAAAATCAGCCCGACAAATCCGACGGAGCCAAGCGCGAAAGCCATGGGCACCTGCAGAAAAATCAGCACAAGCAGAACGATCAGGCCGACAATGCCTAACGTTAACGGTTCCATGATCAGCCCCCTAATCTTCCAACGGCACAAAAGGTGCCGTTTCGGTAGGGCCGCTCAGCACAGCCTCAACAAGATCCAGAGCCAGCTTGATCAACAACAGCCCACATCCAATGAAAACCGAGCCACGAGAGGGCCACTCCTTGATTTCCAGCGGTCCTTCGAAAATGGCTCCATCGACATATGCCGTCTGGGCATCCCCAAAAGATGCAAGCGTTACAACCCCCATAAAGAAGATCCCGACAACAAGCCCGATGATTTTGCAGATATGCTTACCTTTAAGATCCATCTTGTCGGTCAGGATGGAGACGCTCAGATGCTCTCCGCGGCGCTGCACATAAGCGAATGGCAGAAAAACCATAATCACAAGCAACGCCTGCATGATGATGATATCGTCTGGAATGGCGACGCCGAAAAAATAACGACCGCACACGGAAACCGTTATAAACAGCATCATAAAAATCAGCATTGCCATTGACAGATAAGCAAAGGCGTCACTGATCCAGTTAACAACTTTGTTCATAAGTTACCCCTTGTAAAAAAGATGCGGCCCGAAAGAGCCGCATCTTCCCATCCATATTTTTGTTATTTGCGGGTCCAGGGGTACCCTTTTTCAGCGAGCTCTTTCTCGTATTTAGCTTTCACCTCTTCAAATTTTGCATAAAAGGCTTTGCCGTCGACCCCTTTTTTACTGACTTTCTCCATCCAGTTCGGGACAAATTCTGAAGCAGCAGCTTTCCATTTCTCGACATCTTTTATGGTGTGGAAAACCACTTTCTTTCCGTCGATCCCCGCTGTCATATCAGCTTTGGCCTTAGCAACCGCAGCGTTGTAGCTTTTCGCGTAGCGATCCATCATTTCCACACTGACTTTATCAAGGATTTCCCGGTTTTTTTCGGAAAGCTTGTTATAGGTTTTCAGATTGATACCGAGACCGAAACCCAGAACCTGCCCCATGGAAATTTCTGTTACGTGACCGGCAACCTCGTAATGCTTGTAGGCTTTCACCGCCTGAATATAGTTTTGTGTTCCGTCTACCGTTCCCCGGTCCAGGGCCTGATACAACTCACCAAAACCAACCTTAACCGTTGATGCACCGAGATTTTTGAACATCGCAGTCCAGCCGCCGCTTGTCCGGAATTTCTTACCTTTCACATCCTCAACGGTCGTAATCGGATCCTTTGACAGGATATCTACCGCGCCTGTTGTAAAGTTTGCGAGAATTCGAACATTTTTCTTTTTCGTTTCGTTTCTAAGCTCCGGCGCAGCTTCACGCATTTCATGCCAGGTCCGCAGACCAACCCAGACATCAGAGACACCGAACGGCGCATTTGCCAGGTTCCATAGCGGTAGTTCGGCCGGTGTATAAATGCCAAGAATAGTACCTGCATCAGCAAGGCCGGCGCCAACCGCCTTCATGGTTTCTTTCGCTTTGATCAGCGACTGACTCCAGTAGAATTTAACGGTTATCTCATTGCCGGTCCGTTTAGCCAATTCATCGGCCCACCAAATCATAGCTTCAGGACGCGGACCGCGCGGTGGTCCGAGATCAGAATAGCGAAGCTCCAGCGCCTCTGCAGTCGTTGCCATAACACCTAACGCCAGACTTCCGACAGCCAGCGTTGATCCTATTTTCTTAAAAGTACTCTTGAATGTCTGCATTTCTTCCTCCCAGATAGACGCAGTTACTAATTTTTGATGCCGCCGTTTCGTCTCCATTCAAAGGTGGCGTCATCTTGCGTTTTGTTGTTCATTCTGCTTGCCACGCACAACATTCTTTCGTTCTTTTTTAATCAAAGTCAACAGACTGTAGACACTTAAAATTGATGTCACTCCATTTACGAGCTTATCAAGCGTTCATTTCACCACGAACAATTAGTATCCCTTTAAAATGAATGAGCCGAAACACGCGGATTTTAGGCGTTGAGATCTAAAGGTTGAAAAACCAGAAACTGACAAATACGCATATTTGTAGAATTTCCACTGTCTGAAATTCTGGGCAATCAGCGCTTTTTTTCCAAGTTATCCCTTTTTTATATTGCTAATTCTCAGAAATTTGGAAAATAGGAGAAAAAAAGAATCAATTATTATGGGAAAGGAAAGCCTGTCATGACCGTTGGACCGATCAAATTTAAAAGAACAAATGGCGGTGTTGGAGCTTTCGTTCGGAATGTTGATCTCTCTCAATCCCTCACTCAGGAACATGTCAGCGCAATCAAATCAGCTTTGGGAGAGCATGGCGTCCTTTTCTTTCGAAATCAGATGATTAGTCCGGAGGATCATCAGGCCTTTGCGGAAAATCTGGGTTCCATTGATGTGAACCGGTTTTTCAAACCCGTTGAAGGTTTTCCTAAAATCGCTGAAGTGCGCAAGGAACCGGAACAACGATCTGCAATCGGGGAGGATTGGCATACCGATCATTCCTATGACCAGATCCCTGCACTGGGCTCGATCTTGATGGCACGTGAACTTCCCCGGCATGGCGGTGATACCCTGTTTTCCAATATGTATGCGGCTTATGACGCCTTGTCGGACGGCCTGAAGGAAGTTCTGCAGACACTTCAGGCGGAACACTCGTCCCGACATCGTTTTGGCCGTCAATCCAAAGCAAATAATTCATCTGATACCGGTGGCCGACTGGGCAATCCTGATCTTGCTGTTCAGGACGCAGTCCACCCTGTTGTGATCACACACCCCATTAGCGGTAAAAAAGCCCTTTACGTAAACCGTACATTTACCCTTGGTTTTGTCGGCTGGTCTCAGGCAGAGAGCAAAGCACTGCTGGACTTTTTATACGATCACGCAAGCCAGCCTGAATTCACCTACCGTTTTGAATGGGAAGAAGGGTCTGTCGCCCTTTGGGACAACCGGGCGACATGGCATAAGGCTTTGAATGACTACCATGGTGAAAGACGTTTAATGCACCGGATTACGTTATCCGGAGAAGCCCTGTCGGCTTAAGCACATCAGCCTGTCAGCAACCTAACGGCTACCTTCCGTTAAAGCCAGGGTCAGGAACAGGGGCAGATCCGCCCCCGCACCTGAAATTTATATTAAGGCCGCCGGACATCCTTTAAAGAGCAAGTTCATAAAGCTCCTGAACGTCTGTACGGGACGGATAGCGCGGAGTGTTTAGAATAATCATGTCACGAAGCGCATCTGTTGTCAGGTCGGCAATGTCAGAAGATTTAACCCCCAGATCACTCAAGCTGCGGTTTGTTCCCACTGTGGCGGACAGTTTTTCCACCGCTTCAATAGCTGCCTCCGTATCGTGAGCTACCCCAAGAGCAGCTCCCACATCTGCATAGCGCTCTGCCACAGTTTCCCTATTGAACCGCATCACATGAGGCAGCATGGTTGCCAATGTCTGGCTATGAGCAATACCGAAAGTACCGGAGACAGGATGGCCGGTAGCATGGACAAGTCCCAGAAGAGGCCCTGATGAAAAGGCACGTCCCGCAAGATGGGACGCAACAAGCATGGATGCCCGTGCATCAACATCGCTGCCGTTGGTAACAGCCTGCGGCAACCATTCGCCGGTAAGCCGTATCGCCTGCAATGCGAGGCCGTCAGCATAAGGGTTGGACTTGGTCGACGTAAGCGCTTCAATAGCATGCGTTAGCACATCCATGCCGCAAGCTGCAGTCGCACCTGCAGGCAAGCCAACTGTCAGTACAGGATCCAGCAAAATCGCACGCGGTTTAACCCCTTCGTTGCCAAAAGTCAGCTTGCGATGGTCCTTGCTTTGAGTGATCAGCCCGCCACCATTGGTTTCCGAGGCTGTACCGGCCGTCGTTGGCACTGCTATAGTCGCCAGGCAAGGGGCGCTCACCCGCACGTCAGGTGCAAGAGTGCTGAAGTTAATCCGATCCCTCTCATCGAGCTCAGGTGAGAAAGCGAGTGACAGATCGTCAATGCCGGAAGGCGTCGCCATCGCAATATACTTGCCGCAGTCCATCACGGACCCGCCGCCGACAAGCACCACGACAGTCTCTTTCGTACCAAACTCCTTCAATTTGCTCACGCCAGCAGCGACATTAGCATCTGTCGGGTTCGGATCCACATCAACGAATGTCGTATATTCGAGTTCATTATCGTTGAAAACGGAAGTCACGCTGTCAAGAACACCTGCAGCCTGCACACCCTGATCGCTTACCACAAATGCACGGGATCCATGGCTACGCACATAGTCTGCAATTTTAGCAATACTACCGGCACCGATAATAGTTGTGCCCATAGGTTCAAGGGTAAAGTTTTTCATTCCAGATCCTCCCGTATGTCGACCTTTTTCTGATCGTTATCCTTTGGCTTGATACCTTAACCCACAATTCTGACCTTGTCTTTGCTGGCTTCTACAAAGTATCGGGGGACGACTTTTACGAGAGCGTGCTCTTTCCCGGAATTCAAGCTTGCCCTATCTCCGCTCTCAAGCTGCGCTACTTGCTGGACTGCCTGAAGGTTCAGACAATATGCGGGCGCTTATTTTCTATCTTGATGCCCATATCTCGAATGTCACGCCAACATCGAAACCGACAGATTTCTCATCAGGATACCCTTGCGCTCCTACCCCGAAATCAAGACGGCTTAGTACCGTCTTCCCGACAGCATGAGCGTTGTTGCCGTCAATTTTCAAGGTAAACTCAATATCAACAGGATGAGTTTGTCCTGCGACCGTCAACACACCTTCCATAAAATATTTGTCGGCTTCTGCAGATGTGATTTTTCTGCTTTCATATGTCGCTGTCGGGAACATTTCAGCGTTCAGAAAACCTGACGACTTTGCGCTCTTGCTGACACTGCCAAGCTCCAGACTATCGATGGATATCGTGACCTGTACCGATGCATCCTCTAACGTATCCGGGTCAAGATTTATAAGGGCATCCCAGCGGCTAAATCCACCGGTTGTTAAACGGCCTGATTGTGTGACATTGATCGACAAGTTGCTTTTATCGTGATCAACAACCCATTGCCCTCTCTGCTTAGCCTCTAATCCTTCGGACGCTACAATTTGACGGTTGCTGTCCGTATTGACAGCAAAAAGCAGGGCCATCACCAAAAGCCCGGATATAACAAATCCCGTAATGACCACGGGTCGGTAATCTAGGAGGTCCGGTTTAAGATCAGCCTCACCGGGAAATACCTGTTTCGAGGAAAACATCCGCTTAAGTGTGCCGTCAGCATCAATAAAGGCATGCTTTAAAGCCCCTGCTACATGCAGAAACAGAATCATCATAAGAAGAATGGCTGACAGAGCATGAAGGTGTGAGAAGACTTCTGCAAACATCTCGTCTTTTGGCACAACAGAGATATCTTCGATATAAGGTAACCATATGGGCGCATACCCTTCCAGTGCCGCATGATGAAGCCATCCGCTCACCGGCATGACAATCATCACGCTGTAGAGAAGGTAATGCACGGTACGAGCAGCTAGAATTTCTCGTTTGTTATGAGTGGGTAACGGGCGGGGATGAGGTTGGGAAACCGTCCATAATATCCGGGCAATGGCTATGAGAAACGCAATAATTCCAACAGTTTTATGGAAGGAAAACCACCAAAATTTAGCTTCAACCTCATCGTGAGCATCCTCAGGCAGCTCCACCATAAGCGTCCCCAGAATTAGAAGACCAATCATCAGGATTGCAACACTCAAATGGAAGAATTGTGAAACCAATCCAAATTGTTTCTTCGTGTTACCCAGCAACATGATCTGTTTCCCCGATGACGATGCTCAAAGAATAGAGCGCACCTAACACAAAAGAACTGCGTTAGGTGCAACAGAATAACCGATGAAAGGAAAGGTGCTAGTCTTTCCGGTCTTTCATTTCAGTGGTGATTGTGATGGCAATCGGACCCGTTGAAAAAGAACCGACTCCAAATGCCTGGTGATCTATTTCCGTACTGGCCGTAAAGGCCACCCAATCGCCCCGATAGTAATCCAGAGCTGCTGCTACAGGATGAGCGCCCTGATGCGTGAGAATCGTCTTAAGGACGACAGGCTTGGTGACGCCATGGATCGTCAGATCCCCTGATACATCAGCAGTTGTGTCACTTGTGCGCTCGATCTTGGTACTCTTAAACGTAATTTCAGGGAACTTTTCCACGTCAAGAAAATCAGCACTTTTCAAGTGATCATCTAAGGGACCAAAACCGCTTGAAACGCTGTTGGCATCGATCGTGACAGTCAGAGTCGATTTACTGATGTTTTTCGCATCAAGAGACAAATGTCCCTCTACTTTAACAAATTCTCCTGTTTGAACAGACACGCCAGCATGATTCCATGCAAACTTCACTTCAGTATGTCCCTGATCTGTATAATAGTCCTTTGCCGCTTGAGCTGAAGCGCTCGACAGCATCAGCGCAAATAAAGCAAATACCGCACTCAACCTGAGTTTATTCATATCAATTAATCCTTCTTGAGCTAAAATTATCGGAAGCAGATTTTCTAAATCTATCTCTTTTCATTTACATGCAATTACATGTATATTAAATGCATCTGCATGTAAAGTAGCAAAATAAGGGCGAATTAGTGACATTTCCGACAGACACACAAATCGATCTCTGGGTTGGGCTTAATCGCATCCATATGCTTTTCCACCAATCCATTGAAGCAGCCCTTAAAGCGAATGGGTTGCCACCGCTTCGCTGGTACGACGTCTTATGGGAGATAGAGCGCTCTGAAGAGGAATTGAGGCCGCTGGAACTGGAGCAGAGGTTACTGTTCGAACAATATAATCTCTCACGTCAATTACAGCGCATGGAGAATGAAGGCCTGATTACACTGACGAAAAGCCAGAAAGACAAACGCAGCAAAATCGTTACGGTGACTCAGCTTGGACGAACCACCCGGGCAAAAATGTGGAAGATATATGGCCCTCTCATTCGGAAAAACATGGAAGACCTGAATGAAAACAACAGCAACGTAATCGACCTCATTAAAAGCGCTTAGTCATTAAGGGGCACTTAGCTGTTATTCTGGAACTGACTTTTCTGTTGAGTCTGCAAAGCTGATTGCGGGAGCCTGAAGACCACAATTTTCTGCAACCTGCGTCACCGCTAAGCCGCTCATATCAACAAGCTATAAATCCTCTCCTTGCTCAATACACTAATATTACGTGTATACTCTTGCCATTTTACATTTGTTGAAGCATGGTGCCGGTTATCAAGGAGGGCCATTGGAGTATCATATTCGCGCTGCAGTATTTGATGGCATAAATGAATTGCTCACACAAAGAGGGCATGACCCAAGCGACGTGTTCGCTCCTTTAGGACTTTCCAAAAACATTGCCGCACAAGCTGATAAACGAGTTCCCTACCTTAAATTTCTTAAATCTCTTCACCTGTCTGCAGAGGTCGCTCGTTGCGAGTCTTTCGGGCTTCTTTTATCAAGCTATCAGGAGCTCTCGGTACTTGGTGAATTAGCCAAAGTCATGCAGCATGCTGCCACTGTCGGCGATGGTCTCAGGGGTCTCATAAAGTATCTCACAACTCACACAAACGCCTTGGAACCAAGTCTTGAGATTGCTGATGGAACTGTCAGATGTAGTGTGACGATACTTGAGCTCAACGCACCGGGGTTGCCCGTACAAGTAGATCTGATCGCAAGTACGGTTGTATTGACCTTACGACGAATTATCGGCCCAAAGTGGAGCCCCGACATCGTCCAGCTTTCCCGCCGCAGACCAAATGATCTGACACCTTACAGCGAACGGTTTCGCTGCCAATTGCACTTTGATCAAGAATTCAACGCAATAGAGTTTCCGACTTCGGATTTATCTCGGCCCATTCAGTCAGCCAATGCAAGATTGTACTCGCAGTTGCGGGCGTCTCTGGAAAAACAACTTGCTAAAATACCGGATTCCTTTTCCCGTAAAGTCAGAATTGCGTTGTTGTTGAGGATGGATGATGAAAGCACCGGAATAGATGACATAGCCAAGTCACTCGGAATGTCCAGACGAAGCCTGCAAAGAAGACTACATCAAGAGGGCGGCACGTTCTCGGAAATTCGGCAACAGCATCGAAATCATCTCGCAAGTCACTTTTTACAATTTACCGACCTTGACGTAACCGCCATCTCCGAAGCGCTTGGTTACTCGCAGGTTTCCGCTTTCTCTCGCGCTTTTCAGGATACATACAACGTCTCGCCACGTGAGTATCGAAGGAAATCCAGACAACGTGAATAGGCCACCTCTATAAAAATCTGGCACCAAATGTAAAGTATCAAAGTCACCCCTGTGGTTTTAAATCGTACATCCATCTCAATCCCTAATATGCGGAGGAGGAGCAAGGCTTGTCGATTTGGACTGCAAAAGCAGGGGTATTTTCGTTTGTCGTATTAGCTGGATTTGCTGCAGCAAATCCACTGTACGCAGGATCCATAAGCGTCAGCGGACAAGTGACGTTAGAAACGGGTGATGCGCTCGCTGGCGCGATGGCTACCATCACAGATTCGCGGGGTGTAAGTGTTACAACATACACGGACCCGAATGGTCGATGGTCTTTGTCAGAAGATGAGCTCATAGAACCTTTGACGCTGCGTATTCGTGCCGGCGCCGCTTTCAAGGATCGTTATGCCGCCCTAAATCCAGGTGTTAATGAACCAATAGACTCAGTGATTTACCGCATTGAGGATGCACGGAAGGTTTCAGACCGGCTGACAGCCTCTGCTCATGTAGCAGCCATCAACTGGAATAATCACGAGACAAGGCAGGACTTTATAAGCCAATGCCACTTCTGCCATCAAATAGGCAACGAGCATACCCGCACGCAACGCACCGAAGAGGAATGGGTCGACACAATCAAGCGCATGGAAGGTATGGGGTCGGTTATCACCTTGCAAAACCGAAAGGACTTTGCAGCAACGCTTTCACGTGAATTCAACGGAGAACCTGTCAAGACTATACGAAGCATTGAGATGCACGATGGTCTGCCAGGAACAGTGTTCAAGGAATGGGCTTTCGGAGAGTCCCTAAACTATGTCCACGATATTGAGATTGCCCAAAATGGGCTGATATATGGCGTCGATATGGGGACAGACAAGATTTGGGTTCTAGATCGCAAGACGAATGAAGTCGACTTCATTCAGTGGGAACCAAACAACCTGCCTTTGGGAGGTATGTTCTCCGGTGCCGTCGCCCCACTGGGTACATTTGAGGCACATCACGGACCACATTCAATTATCGAAGGTCCGGATGGCAAGCTCTATACCACCAACAGTCTAGCCTCGGAAATTGGGATCCTTGACCCTAAAACCGGCGAGACAGAGTTCGTCGAAATTGGCCGCGACAGCGTATATCCCCACACCTTGCGCTTTGATCAGAAAGGAGTCCTCTGGTTCACATTGGCTCTGTCCAACCAGATTGGGCGTATGGATATTAAAACCAGAGAGATAACCTTGATTGAAACGCCATCAAATGGATTCTGGCGTTGGATGAGCGACCTGTTGCTGCCATGGATCCTCGAAATTGCTTCCTGGTTCGGCAAAGAAGATATGCATCTTACACTATCACATCACCAAGTAACAGGACAGGGACGCAATGTCTTGAACCTGCCCTACGGTATAGATGTCAATCCGATCGACGGAACGATCTGGTATTCAAAGCTCTATGCAGGCTATATCGGGCGACTTGATCCAAAAACCCTGGAAGTAACAGAATGGAAAAGCCCTTATCCTGCCCCGCGGCGGATGCGCTTTTCCAAGGATGGCATTTTATGGATTCCATCCTTTGAAGCGGGGCAACTCATGAAGTTCAATCCCAAGACGGAGGCGTTCGAGCACAGCTACAAACTGCCCGTCCTGGCGGAGGGAGAATACGAAACTCCGTATGCTGTTGGCGTCCATCCAAAAGACCAACATATCTGGATCGCTTCCAACATGTCTGATCGAGTTTTGCGTTTTGATCCTGAGAACGAAACTTTCACGGCATATCCAAGCCCCACGCGAGTGACGTTTCTGCGTGATTTCATTTTCACACCAGAAGGTGACGTATGTTCAAGCAATGCCAATCTGCCATCCTATGCCATTGAAGGCGGACAAGCCAAACTGCTGTGCATTACGCCTGCAGACTATAAATAAATTGAGTTCGAGGGAGGTTCTAAATGAAAAAACGTTACACAGTAATTGCGGGCCTGTTAGCCATTGGTTCGGCAGGATGGTTTTTAACGGCCCCGCCTTCTTATCACGAACCCGGCCGAGCACAAATCATCGGGGACCCACCGACAGAAATACTGCAAGCCGACATTGGCGATGTGATCGCCGGCAACATTGTCACGCTTGCCACTGATGTAAAAGGGCATGACGAGATTCTTCCCATTCCAGGAACCAACGATGTTTTGGTAAGCGCACGGGATGAGTGGATATGGCGAGTCAACAGCGAAACCGGAACAGCAGAGAAACTGGCCTATTCACCAGTATCTCCGACGGGTGCCAGAATGATGCCCGGCAATAAAAACCTGGCATTTTATTGCATGGCACGACTGGATCATAATATCTACGATAAAAGCCCTGGCCTTTATCTTCTTGATATTGAAGCAGGCACCTTTTCACCGCTTGTAACCCGTGTTCCCATCACTGGAAACCTTCGCAACGATGGGCTAGAGGTACCGAATTTTGATGATCCCGACACCGGCAAGGTTCATGTTCAGCCGTTTCTGGAGCTTGCACCTTCAGATCTTAATGACGGCAACAGTCGTCCGATGCAGTTCTGCAATGATCTTGATGTGACGACAGATGGACGATACGTTTATTTTACCGAGCCATTCAGCCACCCCAAGGCATCCTCTGGTCTTGGCGCTGTGCCCGAGGCCATCACGCTGGCCCGTAATGGCAGAGTGTGGAGATATGATACCGAAACACAAAAAGTAGGCCTGGTGGTCGAGAATTCAATCTTCGCTGACGGCATCCTTGTAGAATACAGTGACAGCGGAACTGTCGAAAGTCTGCTTATCACAGAGACTGTAAATTTTGCGATCACGCGTGCCTATCTGACAGGCCCGAAAGCCGGAGAGTACAAAGTCCTCTGGAAAGATTTACCCAGTCTGCCAGATGGTATGGACCGCGATGCTGATGGTCGCATCTGGGTTGGACTCATTAAAGCGCGTAGTGGCCTCAGCGCATTCATTCATGCACGCCCTGCACTCAAGAATATTCTGCTTCGCCTTCCCGCCGAATGGTTAATCGGGATTGAGCGCGAGACCGGCTTCGTTGTTTTCTCGCAGGATGCGTCCGAAGTTCTAGCCTATACAGTGCATTCAGGAGAGGCCGTTCGCGATCTCTCGGTAGTGATCCCTTCAAAAGACAAGCTTTGGTTATCGAGCTTCTTTAAAGATAATGTTGGTGTTCATTATGTTCCGATCAACGCGATCTTTAAGGACTGAAAATGCGCGCCTTCCTGATCCGCTCATGCGTCGTTTCGGTGATTGGTTTATGCCTTTGGACATTTGCAACACTTAATCAGAACACCCATCATGTACTGCACCAGAGCGCCATAAAATTCTCCGGCATTTATCTTGGCAGCAGGGACCCCGAGGCTCTGGCCACCTTTTACCAACAAGTGCTGGGCGGTAAAATCACCCAGACCGATCAAGGGCAGGTTTTGCGGACACCGGATTACAGTGGCGAGGGACCACATCTGTATTTTCTGCAGGCCAGCACAAATACACATCCGCTCAAACCACACGAAAACGGCTTCGCGCATATCTGTGTCGAAGTCGAGGATGTTCCCTCCTTCGCACGTAAGGTCGTAAGCTATGGCGGTACCATTCTCAGCACGTTTGAGAAGCCGGAGAATTCTGTTGTCCTGTATCTGTCTGACCCTGATGGCAACGTGCTTGAGGTCCATCTCCCGTTCGCATCACCTGTAACGCCGGTTACCATCTGGCGAACCCTTAAGTCGGCAGTGATAAGTTATTTGGGTATTGGGGACGGCAGCATGGATCAACCTCGATTTTTGCACGTCAATGTCAACACGGATGACTGGAAAAAAACCGCTGCATTCTATGAGAAAGGCTTTAACACCAGACGCATTGGTTGGCTACGCAACTATGAAGGCAGCTTCATTGAGGAGTTGGTCGGTATAGAAAACATCACAATCAACGGCGCACACGTGGCGCTTCCAGGTTATTCGACGGGGGGACCGACTTTAGAAGTCTTCACCTATACACCGCCCTCTACAGACCCTAAAAAAACGCTACAAGATGTTGGCATACTGGCCATGGAGTTCGAAGTGAATAATCCGGATTCTCTAGTGAAAAAACTTGTAGCCACAGGCGCCACCGAAACGATCGCCCCAAGAACCAACAAAAAAGCTCTGCGTGATCCAACAGGCAATCTGATCCTTGTCAGGAAAAAGTAAATCAGTCAGCATCAGAAAACAAAAAGCCAGTCAAAGATAGGGACTGGCTTTATATTGATTGCGGGAGCATGCAACACCTTTGGTAGACTTTTTATATGCAGATTTGACACCCTCACTTCATGCATGCACTCTGCTGAAAAAGAAAGACTTACAGACAGCGTACAAATAGAGGTTCGTTTAAATTTTCGAACCTCTATTTATCTCGGGCTTCACTAGCCTAGCAGGAACTGATTAAGCTCCAAATCCTGACTATCGAAATCGCTGAGTGTTACGACAATCGTATCCCAGGAATCTCCATGACCGGTTTGGTCCAGTTCAACAACCGTATCACCGGATCCATTATCGGAGTATCGAAGATAGCTTCCTAAAACACCGGTCGTATCTTCCACTCCAAGGCTGTCAAAGATGGAAGCAATATCGATTTGATCCTGATCGCCATCAATATCAAAATCGGAAATAACGTCACCCATTTCGGCAAGGGATTTATAGACAAAGCGATCACTTCCAGCGCCACCGCTTAAATAATCCGTTCCATAATACCCTTTCAGGACATCATTCCCTTCATCTCCGTGCAAAGTATCTTCGCCGCTGCCGCCGACCAGATAGTCGCGCCCCTCGCCGCCACGAACAAGATCGTCACCGTTACCGCCATACAAGCGATCTCGACCATCACCACCAACAAGGAGATTATCCAGGTGATTGCCATAGAGTCTGTCGTTGAAATCAGAACCGATGAGATTTTCGATGGAGGTAATCACATCGTCCCCCATACCGCTGGCACTTTTTGAGCCCAGATTTGCCGTGACATTGGAGGTCGCATTTTCAAAACTCAGCGTATCCGTGCCTGAGCCGCCGTTAAGCGTATCATTCCCTTTATCGGCGATCAGATAGTCGTTACCACTACCTCCAAAGACTTCGTCGTCACCTGTTCCTCCATCCAGCGTATCATCGCCGGCACTGGCCAAAAGGGTATCTGAAGCCGATCCGCCACTCAGATAATCATCACCGGAATTACCTTCCAGCCGAT
>DIYE01000153.1 GCA_002428885.1 Alphaproteobacteria bacterium UBA6062 | reverse complement strand
CTTTCCTTAAAGGAAACCCATGAAACGGATTATGTGGATAAAGAGAGGATCAAGGAAGAAGTGATTGAAGCGCGTAAACTTTGTACCAAGCAGGGATGGCCGGTTATTGATGTCTCCCGCCGGTCTGTTGAAGAAACAGCGGCTCAGATCATCACGCTTTTCCATGCCCAGAAACGCTTGCCGATATAAGGATCCATGATGAAATTGGCCTCCGATGAAAGCCCGGTTGTCCTGGCCTCTTCCAGCAGTTCAAGAGCAACGCTTCTGAAAAATGCCGGCGTGGCTTTTGAGCAGATTTCCCCGCGCGTGGATGAAGAGGAAATGAAGCTTTCCATGCGGGCTGCCGGTGCCAGTGCTTCTGAAACTGCTGTTGCTTTGGCTGAGCTGAAAGCCTTGAAAATTTCCAAGGAAATCCCGGATGCGCTGGTGATCGGTGCCGACCAGATGCTGGAATGCGGGTCGGTCTGGTTTGACAAGCCGGTGGACCTGGTTCACGCGAAAGCCCATTTGACAGCGTTTAAAGGGAAAACCCATCAACTGCAAAACGCTGTCTGCGTCGCTAAAACAGGGACTATTATCTGGCATTATGTGGATGAGGCGCGGTTGACCATGCGGCCTTTTTCCGATGCCTTTTTAGACGATTATCTGGAAAGGGCCGGTGAAGATATTCTCCGGTCGGTTGGCGCTTATCAACTGGAAGGTATCGGTTCCCAGCTTTTCACCAGGGTGGACGGAGATTTTTTCTCTATTCTCGGACTACCCCTGTTGCCGCTTCTTGATTTCCTAAGAGGTCACAAGGTTGTGTTGATATGACGAAAAATGCCGGTGTGATGGGTTTTCCCATCTCCCATTCCCTGTCGCCGAGGCTTCACGGGTACTGGATTGAAAAATACGGCCTGGATGCGTCTTATAGTGCACGGGAGGTAAAGCCGGAAGATCTGGATCAGGCCCTGACATCTTTGCCGGAGATCTGTCGGGCTGAGGGGATGGAATTCCGGGGAACCAACCTCACCATCCCTTTAAAGGAAGTTGCCCTGAATCTGGTGGATGAGCTGGAGCCGTCCGCGGCAAAAATCGGTGCGGTTAATACCATTGTCCTCAAAGAAGATGGCACTCGCATTGGCCGTAATACGGATGGTGTCGGTTTTCGGGATTCCCTCGCAGATCACCTGGACATCAACCGGTTTAAAGGCGGAACAGCGTTGATTCTGGGCGCCGGCGGCGCGGCGCGGGCGATAATTTATGCCTGCCTTGAGATGGGTTTTTCAAAAATTCTGATCACCAACCGGACCAAAGAGCGTGCACAAGAGCTTGTCAAGGATATGGGGAACGGATGTGAGGCTCTTCCCTGGGAGGAGCGATCAGAAACGCTGAATCAGGTGGATCTTCTGGTCAATACAACAAGCCTCGGTATGACCGGGCAGCCTGAGCTGGATATGCCGCTGGACGGGCTTAGAAAAGAAGCCATTGTAACGGATATTGTTTATGTACCGCTTGAAACCGACCTGCTTCGCGTCGCCCGGGAAAAAGGATACGGGACGGTGGACGGACTTGGTATGCTGCTGCATCAGGCAAAGGCGGGATTTGAAGCCTGGTTTGGCGTAAAACCGGATGTGGATGAGGCCCTCCGGGCTTTTGTATTACAGGGACTACATAAAAAATGACAATAAAACACCTTGGGCTGACCGGCTCCATCGGTATGGGTAAATCTACTGTTGGCAAGATGTTCGAAAAGCTTGGGATCCCGGTTTACAATGTCGATGCCCGTGTTCATGTTCTGTATGAGCCGGGTGGTCTTGCCGTGAAACCGGTCCGGGACGCCTTTCCGGAAGCTGTTATTGATGGACGAGTGGATCGTCCGGTTTTAAGCAAGCTGGTGGTCGGCAATGATGAAGCCATCAAAAAGCTGGAAAGCATTGTCCATCCCCTGGTCGGACTGGATCGTCAGGATTTTATTTCGAAAGCGGAACAAGATGGTAAAAGCATGATTGTTCTGGATATTCCGCTGATTTTCGAAACAGGCGGCGAGAAAAACTTTGATACCATTATTGTGGTCAGCGCACCTGCTGACCTGCAGCGGGAAAGGGTTCTGGCCCGGGAGGATATGACGGCCGAAAAGTTTGAGGCTATCCTGGCCCGCCAGGTTCCGGATACGGAAAAGCGGCAAAGGGCCGATCATGTGATCGATACCGGTTGCACTGAGGAAGAAACCTTTGATCAGGTAAAGGCGCTGGTGGAAAAACTGAAAAGAGAACTGAATTAATGCGGGAAATTGCACTGGATACGGAAACCACGGGCTTCGATCCGGCGACCGGCGACCGGATTGTCGAAATCGGCTGTGTGGAGATGGAAAATTATGTGGCGACCGGCCGGGTTTTCCATCGTTATATCAATCCCGAGCGGGATATGCCGGAAGCCGCTTTTAAAGTGCATGGTCTGAGCGAGGAATTTCTGAAAGGTCATAAGGTCATGGCCGAGGAAATAGACGGGTTTCTGGATTTTATCGGCTCATCCAAGATGGTGATCCATAATGCCGAATTTGATATGAAATTCATCAATGCGGAACTGATCCGGCATAAGCGAAAACCGCTCCCCATGGAACAGTCCATTGATACAGTCGCCATGGCCCGCAAGATGTTTCCCGGTGCCCAGGCCAATCTGGACGCGCTGTGCCGCCGGTTTAAAATCGATAACTCTGCCCGGACAAAACACGGTGCGCTCCTTGACGCGGAACTGCTGGCGGAAGTGTATCTGGAACTGAGAGGCGGACGGCAGCGCGGCCTTTCCCTGTCGCCGGAAGCCGAAGCAAAATCATCAGGCGGACCTCTGCGTCAGTCGGTCGCCCGTCCTCCTCGGGATCATGCCCCGACGGACGAAGAATTGGCGGCTCACAGTGCTTTCCTTGAAAAAATGAAAGAACCCATCTGGAGCCGATAGGATCCCGGACCGGGTATCAGGAAAAAGAAAAAGCCGCAGAACGAATAATTCTGCGGCTTTTTTATTTCATAAAGAAATGAAAATCAGGCGTTGCCGGGTTCACCCTGCTGAGCTTTGTGAGCGGCGAACAGGCCTGCAAAGTCAATGGGATCAAGTTGGAGCGGTGAAAATCCGCCATCCCGCGTAGCGTCGGAGACAACCCGGCGCGCGAAAGGGAAGATCAATCGCGGACATTCGATCATGCACATCACTTCCAGCGCATCCGCCGGGAAGTTTCTGAGTAGGAACATGCCGCCATAAACCAGTTCCAGAATAAACGCAGTTTCTTCGCCATGTTTGGCGGTCGCCTGGATCCGAAGTTCAATCTCATAATTTTCCTCGGTCAGGGCTTTGGCCTGAACATTGACGCCAAGCTCCACGGAAGGCGGCGGCAATTCCGGGTTTAGGGAAGCCGGTGCATTGGGATTTTCAAAAGAAAGATCTTTAATATACTGGGTGATGATGGACAGCATCGGTCCTTCATCTTGCGCCTCAGTGCCTGCTACAGCTTCTTCAGAGCCATTTTCAGCCATAATAATATTCTCCATAAAGGGACATCAAACAAGGATGTCCGGATTTAGCTGTCTGGCTATCATGTATTGATCACCGGAACAAGCAGAACAAGCCCAGATAAGCGTTCTTTCACATTTCATTGATCTTTGGACCAGGGACTGTCCTTGTTGGGCTCCGCCGTTCCGTCTATTTCCAGGGTCGTCGGTTGCTTTTTCTGCTGCTCTTCTTCCTCGTCAACCACATGAAAATCCCCGTCTATAATGGTCGAGCGATTTCCCTGCTGATGATAGGAAAAGCCTGTGCCGGATGGGCCGGAGAGATTGATGCGGCTGCCAAGCCAGGCAGCTATCAAGGATCTGAACGGCGGCAGGAAAAACAGAAAACCGATGGCATCGGTAACAAAACCAGGGATCAGCAGGAACAAACCGGCCAGAGCCAGCAAAATACCATTTAGGATTTCCTTAACTGGAGATTCTCCCTTTTGCAGGGTGGTCTGAGCCTGTGTCAGAACCGACAGACCCTGTATGCGTAACAAAGCCATTCCGGCGACAGCGGTCAAGATTGTCAGAATAATGGTATTAAGAGCGCCAATTTCCCCGCCCATTTCGATAAAAACATAGATCTCGAGAACGGAAATACCGATCAGCACAGCCAAAAACAACAGAGGCAAACTTGTTTATCCTTCCAAAGCTTTCTATCTAAAGCATAGATATCCTGTTCAGGGTCAGGACTTGTTAACGATGTTTCTTAATAATAACACTTAAATCTGAGAGATAGCGGTAATTTGTTCCCGGGCCTGCAAGAACCAACTGGACCTTGAAACCTGAACTCGCTACCTTGAATTTATCAGTCTTTCCAATAGATAGGAAAGTCTCCGGCAATTACGATATTGATGTGAAGAATATATTATGGGTGATGGATCTTTCTTCCTAGACATAATTTTACTGGCGATGGTGGCTGCCTTCATCTTCTTTCGCCTGCGTAGCGTGCTTGGCAAGCGGATGGGTCATGAACAGTCTCCGCGTGAGGATCTGTCTAGAAAGCCTTACAACAAACCGACGGATCAGGCACAGGAGGACGGGCCTGACAATGTCATTCCCATGAATGACCAGGTTGATCTCCAGCGTGAACCACTGCCTATTGATAATTCTCCCAAAGGTATTGTCCTTCGAGATATCCAGGCAAAAGACCGGAATTTCAATCCTGATCTGTTTGCATCCCAGGCGGAGCAGGCTTATGAAGCCATTGTCCTGGCCTTTGCCAGCGGCGACCGGGATATGCTGAAAGATCTTCTGTCTGAAGAGGTTTACCGTAATTTTGAACAGTCCATCAGTGACCGGGAAAAAAATAACCTGGTGATGAGCACTGATATCCTGGCGGTTCGGTCATCAACCATTGAGGACGCGACCCTGGAAGGCCGGATGGCAGAAATCACAGTACGCTTTGAAGCTGAGATGATTTCCATGACCAAGGATGAAGAAGGTGTGGTTGTAAACGGTGATCCCCATCCTCATGATGTGCGGGAGCTGTGGACATTCTCAAGAGATCTGAAATCCCGCAATCCAAACTGGCTTTTGATTACCACCCGCAGTGCTGACTAAGCAGTGATGGGGGGACGCCGTTTTAAACTGAAAATAGCAGTTTTTCTGGTCTTTCTTCTGGCAGCCGCCGGAATACTGACCTATGTGTTTTTCCCTGAAGAAGAAACAAAATCGGCTGAGAAGCTTGTTCTGAAGGCGGCAACCTATGGTGATTTGAACGGTTGGTCCGATGATCGGTTTGAGGCGTTTCTGCCGGCATTTCAGACCTCTTGCCTTAAAATTAACAGGCTGCCGGATAGCCGCTCGCTTGGGGCGGATAAATTAGCGGGAACAGCCGCTGACTGGAAGGATCTGTGCCGTCAGATTTTGGCACTGCCGCCAGAAAATTCTACCATCCGTTCTTTTCTGGAAAAGCATTTTAAGGCTTTTGAAGTCTCTGACAGGGGTAATCCCGAAGGGTTGTTTACCGGATATTATGAGGCCAGCCTGAAAGGCAGTCTCACCCGGTCCGATCGTTATAAAAACCCCCTGTATTTAAGGCCTGAAGAACTGGTGATGGTCAATCTTGGCCGTTTTCGCGATGCCTTGAAAGGCCAACGTATTGCCGGCCATGTCAGAAATGGAGAACTTCTTCCTTTTCCTGATCGGGCCAATATTGAAAAAGGCGCCTTATCCGGACGGGATCTGGAAATTGTCTGGGTCGACAGCGCTGTGGACTCTTTTTTCCTGCATATACAAGGCTCCGGACTTATCGAACTGGAAGACGGCAGTGAGCTTCGGGTCGGATATGCAGCGCAAAACGGGCATCCTTATTTCGCTATCGGTAAAACCCTGATCGAGGAAGGTCATGTCTCCCGGGAGAAGATGTCCATGCAGGCGATCCGCAGCTGGCTGGATGATAACCCGGATCGGGCCCAGGATGTGATGAATAAAAACGCATCCTATATCTTCTTTCGTATATTGGAAACGTCTGCGCCGATTGGGGCCCAGGGTGTGGAACTAACCCCTAAACGCAGCCTGGCCGTGGATCGTAAATGGATGCCGCTTGGTATTCCTGTGTGGCTTGAGACAGATCTTGTGGACGAAAAAACCGGAGCTAAAAGCGGCTTTAACCGGCTGATGATAGCCCAGGATACGGGCGGCGCTATTCGCGGACCCGTTCGAGGTGATGTTTTCTGGGGGCATGGGGCAGAAGCCTACGAACGGGCCGGCTCCATGAAAAGCCCGGGTCGGTATTGGATTTTGCTGCCCAATGCTGTCGCGGACAGAATTTCGCGAAGGCAAATATCTCAGCCGACTGGCTAAATAAACTGTAAGCCGATATAGTCCCGGCACTGAGCTTGGGAGTTATGTTTATGTCAGGGTCTGACCAGTCAGAAAAAACAGAAGTGGCATTATTTGTCACCTGCCTCGTGGATATAAATCGCCCATCTGTCGGATTTGCTGCTGTGAAATTACTGGAACAGGCAGGCTACGAGGTGATTGTCCCGGATGCTCAGACCTGCTGCGGCCAGCCGGCCTATAATTCAGGAGACCGGCGAACCGCAAAAGACATTGCAGCTAATGTCATCCGGATTTTCAAACGGTTCCGTTATGTGGTCGCCCCATCCGGGTCCTGTGCCGGAATGATCCGCAAACATTATCCCCAGATGTTCAAAGACGATCCGCTGATGCTGCTGGAAGCGGAAAACCTGGCCAGTCGGACCTTTGAACTGACCTCTTTCTTAAAAGACATAAGTGACTATGTGCCGGATGATGTGAAGCTGGATAAAAAGCTGACCTATCATGATAGCTGCTCCAGTCTCAGGGAAATCAAGGTCTCGGATCAGCCTCGAGCCTTGCTGAGGTCGGTTGAAGATCTGGATTTTGTAGAAGCGGATGACCGGGAAGCCTGCTGCGGGTTTGGCGGAACCTTCTGCGTCAAATATTCCGAAATTTCCGAAGAGATGGTGGATCGCAAGATCGAAAATATCCTGGCGACCGGCGCGGACATGCTGAGCGCCGGGGATCTGGGTTGTCTAATGAATATTGCCGGACGATTGCACCGTAAAGGTCATCGGATGAAGGTCCTGCATATTGCAGAAATCCTCGCGGATATGGCGGACAGGCCAGGCATCGGGGAGAGACGCTGATGCAGGTAAGCAGTCGACAGTTTAAGGAAAGGGCTCATGATGCATTGCAGGATGAAGCCCTGCGGGAGGCTCTAAATCGGGTAAAGACAGGATTTACGACAGCTCGGACCAATGCAGCGGCGGCCCTGCCGGAATTTGAGGATCTCAGGGATCAGGCTCGGGATATCAAAGATCATGTTCTGGAAAATCTAGATTATTACCTGGAATATTTTGAAGAACAGGTTACGGCTCAGGGAGGCCAGGTTCACTGGTGCTCAAATGCCAGGGAAGCCCGTCAGGCGGTCCTGAATATCTGCCGGGAGGTAGATGCAAAGACGGTCACCAAGGGCAAATCCATGATTACTGAGGAGAT
>DIYE01000069.1 GCA_002428885.1 Alphaproteobacteria bacterium UBA6062 | reverse complement strand
GCGAAGGATTTTCGGCGGCGGCCCTGACCGGTGAAGAAAATGCCGACGAAATGCGCAAAGGCAATGAGGAAGCTCCCCGCTTTACCAGCAATCACGCCGGCGGTATCTTGGGGGGCATTTCAACGGGGCAGGATATTGTTGTCCGCTTTGCCGTCAAGCCCACATCCTCCATTCTTAAATCCAGGGAAACCATCACCAAAGAAGGTGAAGAAACCGAGATCATTACCAAGGGTCGACATGACCCCTGTGTTGGCATTCGCGGCGTTCCGGTCGGTGAAGCCATGATGGCCTGTGTGCTGGCGGACCATCTTCTGCGTCATCGTGGCCAACAAGGCTGACCGCTATACCGTTTTCTAAAGAAGATGTTAACGGGATCTTAAATCCCGCTGCCTACTCTAAACGGGCATGAATGGGCTTCAGAAAGAAGCTCTTTGCTCTTGAAAAGAGAAAGGTAGTGTAATGATTGATTTGGTTGCGGGGTTTGCAGCCTCGTCTTCCTATAGCTCGTTTGCCGCGGCGACGCGCTATAGCAACCCCTTTCGAGGGGTCTCCCACAATGCTACATCCGTGGCACAGGAATCCTCTTTCAGTTTTGATGCGGTTATCGCGGAAGATCACAGTTCCCCTGTTGTCTCCTTGCCTTTTGCCGAGGGCGATAAATCCTCCGATGACATGATGGATATGCTGAAAGAGAAGCTGGAAGGTTTCCTGGAACCGTTCGGCAAAAAGGGAGAAGAACTGGCAGGTATCATCAGTAAAGCGATGGAAAGCCTGTCGGATCTGGTTGAGGATACGTCCGTTGATGCAGCGGCTCTTTCCATTGATATCCGGTTTGCCCGTATTGAGGAAACATACAGTCGCGGCGGCTTTGGACATCAAAGCTCTGGTGTATTCAGCAGCTTTGCACTGGAAGTCAGTGTTTCCACAACCACCGTTGATTATGATCCGGGCCGGGCCGCTGTTATTAATACAGCAGGCAGCAAAGTTGAATTTACCAGTACCCAGATGATCGAAGGCCATAAACATGGCGTCTTCCGTCGTCAGGCACCTGGTATTCAGAACCTTCCGGGTTTTGATCAGGAAAAAGCCGATGAAGCGAAACAGGTTATCGAATTTCTGAAAGACAGCCGTCGTCGGATCGATGCCTTTAGTCGCGAAGAAGAGTACAGCTATCGGCAACAGTTGAGCTCGGTATTTACGGAATATAACCGTTACAGCCTACGGACCTGAATTCCTCGTTCGAAGCTCCGGGGTGGGGTGGCTGAGGCTATCCGCGTATCCGGAGCTTTGAGTGTCCGTTTTAACGGACCTTGGCTGCGGCCTCTGTCAGGATGTCAGGCGTCGCGCCTTTAAGATGCGCATTCTCGGAGATATGACGCCGCCAGGCTTTGGCACCGGGGCGGCCCTGGAACAGTCCCAGCATATGCCGGGTAATGGATTTGAGCGGCACGCCTTTTTGCATTTCCCTGTCGATATAGGGCAGGATTTCCTGTACCACCTGCTGCCTGTCGGGTGCATCGTCATCCATACCGAAATAGCGGCTGTCGATAGCTGCCAGAAAGTAAGGGTTCTGGTAAGCTTCCCGCCCGACCATAACGCCGTCCACATGACGAAGATGCTCGTCAATGTCTTGCAGCGTGGTAATGCCGCCATTGATGATGATTTCCAGATCCGGAAAATCCTTCTTCAACTGATAGACACGCGGATAGTTCAGCGGCGGAATGGTTCTGTTTTCCTTGGGGCTGAGACCGGTCAGCCAGGCTTTGCGGGCGTGAATGATAAAGGTCCGGCAACCGGCATCCCGGATTGTGCCGGTAAAGTCCAGCAGATGATCATAACTGTCCAGATCATCAATCCCGATCCGGTTCTTCACGGTAACAGGCAAATGAGTAACGTCCTGCATGGCTTTCACGCAATCCGCGACCGTTTGCGGTTCTGCCATCAGGCAGGCGCCGAAGCGCCCGTTCTGCACCCGATCAGACGGGCAGCCAACATTCAGGTTAATTTCCTGATAGCCATAGCCTTCGGCAATTTTCGCGCATTTCGCCAGATCTTCCGGATTGCTGCCGCCTAGTTGCAAGGCTACAGGCTGCTCCGCCGGATCAAAATCCAGATGCCGGGCTTCATCGCCAAACAAAATGGCACCGGTTGTCACCATCTCTGTATAGAGAAGTGCCTTCGACGTGATCAGCCGCAGGAAATACCGGTCATGTCGGTCCGTCCAATCAAGCATCGGGGCAACGGATATGGTGCGATCAGGTTCGGTCACAAAAGCCTCATTAAAGGGTTGAGCTCTCATATAGGGAAAAGGAGGCGGTGTGAAAAGGAAAATGTCCTGTCATGAGAGGCTGATTTTGGAGACCTCGCAATTATTTTGAACCGATCCCGGACTTATCGAGACTTATTCATCAAATAGCTTGAATTTTCTGACCATAAGGGTTGTCCGATGTCCTATACCAAAGCAACAATCGCCGCCGTAACGCTTTTTGCTCTTTCCCAAACCGCCGTTGCGGCGGGGAATCTCCAGTCA
>DIYE01000076.1 GCA_002428885.1 Alphaproteobacteria bacterium UBA6062 | reverse complement strand
TTGTCTTTGAGTTCAGATACGATCCGTCCCGCCACTTTCGGGCCGACGCCGCTGACCCGGGTCAGGGCGGTTTTATCAGCGGCGGCAACAATCTGCGTTAATTCATCACTCCCAAACAGGGACAGGATACCCAGCGCTACCTTGGCGCCGACGCCCTGAACCGTCTGCAACAGGCCAAACCAGGCTTTTTCACCAGCTTCGTGAAACCCATAAAGATGAATGTGATCTTCCCGTACATGGGTCTCAATCAATAAGGAGACTGTACCGCCGGTTTCCGGCAATGCCCTTAACGTCCGACCGGAACAGAAAGCCAGATAACCGACACCACCGACATCGATGATCACCCAGTCCTCACCGACACTGTCCAGATGTCCGGTCAGCTTTGCGATCATGTTTTTCCTCCCGCCATGGTCATCGCACGGCCAAGATTGCGGCGACTACCTGCGTAATGAGCGTGACAGATTGCAACGGCCAACGCATCTGCCGAATGTTCATTGGCAATCCGGCACCCTGGCAGCAACATCCCAACCATGGCATGGATCTGTTCCTTTCCGGCATGACCGGCACCGACGACGGATTTTTTGATTTTATTTGGCGCATATTCCTCAACAGGGAGGTTATGCATGGCAGGAACCAACAGGGCGATCCCCCTTGCCTGGCCCAGCTTCAACGTGGAAACCGGGTTTTTATTGACGAATGTTTCCTCGACCGCCGCTTCCTGAGGCTCCCAGTCAGAAATGACCTGTTCAATGCCTTCATAGAGCTGCACAAGGCGGCCCGACAGGGACAGAGAGGCATCAGAGGCTACCGCGCCATTCGCCAGATGGCGAAGGGAATTTCCCTCGGCTTCAATAATGCCCCACCCGGTATGTCTCAACCCCGGGTCCAGCCCCAGCAAACGCATCTATCAGACCACTCTCTTAAGATCAGGCATCCAGTTTTTCGAGAATATCTTCCGGAATATCAAAATTCGCGGAGACCTTCTGAACATCATCATTATCCTCAAGCACATCCACCAACTTGAAGATTGAATTGGCTTTATCTTCCGTTTCCACCGGAACCGTGTTGGTCGGCTTCCAGATGATACCGGCTTCCTGCGGCGTTCCGAATTTCTCCTCTAGAGCCCCCTGGACGTCGTTGAAATCCTCCATAGCGCAGGTAATTTCATGGGCATCCTCATCAGATTCAACATTATCCGCACCGGCTTCCAGCGCAATTTCGAAAATTTCATCCGCATCGATATCAGCGGCGGCATAAACAACCTGGCCGATATGCTCGAACATAAAGGAAACGGAACCGGTTTCTCCAAGGGCACCGCCCGCTTTGGAAAACGCCGCCCTGACTTCCGCGGCAGTCCGGTTTTTATTATCGGTCAATGTTTCCACAATAATGGCGATACCGCCCGGGCCGTACCCTTCGTAGCGGATTTCATCATAGCTTTCGCCTTCCGATCCGCTGGCCGCCCGTTTGATCGCCCGGTCAATATTGTCTTTCGGCATATTATCAGAACGCGCTGCGGCAATAGCGGTTCTGAGGCGCGGGTTCATATCAGGATCCGGAAGACCCGATTTTGCAGCAACCGTCAATTCACGGATATGCTTGGCAAAAATCTTGGCCCGCTTCTTATCCTGCGCCCCCTTACGGTGCATGATATTCTTAAACTTGGAATGTCCCGCCATATTCGTTCTCTTGTTTGTCCGGCCGGAAAACCCTTTTCTCCAGCCTTACTGTTCACGTGCAAAGGCCAGGTCGGGCGATACGCCGTCCCAAACCTTTTTTATTTATACCTTTATTTACCGCAAGGCCCCTTTTCCCCCAAGACAAGAATGCTTCTTAGCACAAATAATTTATATCTGTATTGGTCGGAAAGAACAAAACGCAGCTAACGGATCCCGGTTTTTTCAAGGGCCTGATAGAAACTTTTGAAAAACTCTACCTGTGACGCACCGGCTTTTGCCTTGTCTTCCAGTGCCTTCATGAAGTCGCTGGAAATAATGGTTTTTTTGGCATAATCACGCACCATCTGCGAACCTGCCGGTTCCGTCAACTTATCTGAGGCAAGAATCTGTAGCAGGTTAAGACCAAGCTGAGTGTTGTCCTGTGCCTGGCGGGTAAAGTAGCCCAACACATCCTGCTGCTTAAGAAGGGTAACGGCTATTTCATCCAGCGCATGGCGGATCTTGTTGTCGTAATATTCCTGGAAATGTGCCTTCCCGACCATCTCCTGCATTTTCTTGAGACGGGCAACGGCTGCAAGGGGCGGCTGGTCCTCCTGAACAATGTCCTCGACATTCCGCGGGCTTTCAAGTATCGGCATGATGTAATTGGCAATCGTTCTTTTATTCACGGCGCCGATCACACCTTCACTGATTTTCAGGAGCCGTTCCACCCGATCCAGTGGATGATCCAGCCCGGCCAGCATCTGGGCAACCGTCGTACTGCCGGTCATGCGGCCACACCGTTCCTTCAGTGCCTGAACAGCTTCCTCACCACCAATATGCTCCCCATCGGCAATATGCATCCGGCCCAGCAAGCGGTTGTGATACAGAATACTTTTATACGGATTGTTCGCGACAAACGATTTATTACCGTTCAGTGTTTCCAGAAACCGACTGGTCAGGGCCATGCGGGTTTCCGGCAGGAACTGGTCTCTCAGCAGAGCATTTATTCTGACAACGCCGCTATGCACACCCGGCTCAGTGCTTCTGGCACCACGGATGAAATCAACAAGCCCCAGCATGGCTTCCCCCAGGTTACCTTCCTCTCCGAGCAATTTCTGCAGATATGTCGAAGAGGACAGGAAATCACCCAGATACCGATCCAGCATTTCCAACACATCCGGGTCATCATACTGACCAAGCCAGTCCAGGATCTTTTCAAACTTCTCATCCTGGCTTTTTACATTCTGAAAATATCTGGCCAGTGCCATCAGAAAGGATTGCCGCCAATCCTCCATTTCCCGGCAAGCCTTGAGAAGGCGGATCAGACTGTCATTTTCGATATCCGGAACCTGGTCCTCTACCGACACGTCTTTCAGGTTCGCCAGAATATCATTGGCAATCGAATATAAATCCAGAACACGATCATTCACATTCTGTCCGGTCTTCTGGACCTGCGAGATTGCAACACGTTGCACGGCCCCTTGCAAAATCTGACCGGTATCATTCAAACGCTGAAGATGCCCATGATGATAAAGAAGTTCCAACGGTGTGATATGCCATCCCTGCAGCGGCTTTTGAAGGAGCTGGAATATCGTTCGCCGCGCTTCCGGCAAATACATGTCGGCTGCGGTCCTGCAAATCGGTTTTATCAGATCAACCGCATTCTGCTTGACCGCTGTGTCACGCTCACCATCGAAGTAAATTTCTTTATCGTGAAAGACCGGGTCGCCACTGTCAAAGGTCACCTGCAGAACCCGGACAGAGGACAAGCTCTTGCTGGTTTTCAGCGTCTTCGCAAAATCAAGGGCTGTTTCGCGATCATCACACACTTTTTGCACGGTCCAGGAGCCACCCTGCCGACCGTGTATTTCAAAATGTGTTTGCGAGTCGGACAAGAATGTTCTCCGGCGTTAACTTGGTACTGATCTATCTCACCGAAACGGTAACACTACTCCCTTAACAAACTACAAATGGCATGACCTTACCATGGATTGAATAATGTTAGCGTCCATTAACCCTCAAGTCCGGTTATGAGAGGAAGGGTCTCCTGCAAGCGCGCACCGATGCGAACCGGTGCGACAGTGGTCGCAAGGCCGGTTTTATCATCCGTTTCAACATAAACAGCACAGACGGTTCCCGGTCCTAAAGCCGGTGTAAAACGTCCGCCTGGAATTTTTCGGATAAATCGGCGAACAGGTTCGTCTTTATCCATCCCAATCACTGAATTATAGTCACCACACATACCGGCATCTGTCTGATAGGCCGTGCCGCCCGGCAGGATTTGGGCGTCGGCTGTCGGAACATGTGAATGACTACCCACAACACAAGAAACCCGCCCGTCACAGAAATGTCCCATAGCCATTTTTTCGGACGTGGCTTCCCCGTGGATATCAACCAAAATGAAATCGTATTTCTGACCAAGGCGCCCGGTCTTCAAAATCTTGTCAATCGAAGCAAAAGGGTCATCCAGCGGATCCATAAAAACCCGCCCCATAACCTGAACAATAAGGATGGATTTTCCGCTTCGAGTCCGAAAGGCTGACGCGCCTCTGCCCGGCGTCCCTTCAGGATAATTTATCGGTCGGATCAGCCGGGCGTCGGAATCGATATAGCCCAGGATTTCCCGCTGATCAAAACTGTGATTACCCAATACGATACAATCCGCACCGGCTTCGTAAAAGCCGTTACATATTTTCTCTGTAATACCGAAACCGGAGGCCGCATTCTCGCCGTTGACCACAACAAAATCCAGATCCAGCTTTTTCCTGAGATCCGGCAAATGGTTTTCCACAGCCTCCCGTCCGGACCTGCCAACCACATCACCGCAATATAGAAATCTCACCTTATTTTCCTTGCTTCCGTTTCCGTGACAACCCAGTCAAGCGGTTGATCCAGTTTATCCGTCGGTACCGTCGGAATTTCCTGCCCTGCATAGGCATATCCCACGGCCAAAGGTTTTCTCTCCTGCCGGAGCATCTCCAGTGTCCGGTCATAATATCCCCCGCCATATCCCAGCCTGTAGCCCGCAGGATCGAAAGCCAGCATGGGAACAACCAGGATATCCGGAGTCCGTTGCTGCGCAGTTTTAAGCGGTACCGGGATGTCGTGAGCTCCTTTTTCCAGTGGATCACCCTGCTTCCAGACTTTGAAAACCAACGGTGCATCCGCTCGTTCAACAACAGGCAGCACACAGGTAAAACCGGCTTCAAGCAGCTCATTGAGGAGAGGAAGAGTATCAAGTTCACTACCAATCGGCCAGTATAGAGAGATAACTTTATCGCCATCCGGCAGAATATGAGAAAAAAAATGACCGGCCGCTGCAGCGCCGGCCTGGTTCTTAAAAAGGCCTTTTCGGCGG
>DIYE01000088.1 GCA_002428885.1 Alphaproteobacteria bacterium UBA6062 | reverse complement strand
GGGACGGCAAACCCGCATCAGTTCAGCGGCGGCTTTCGGCTGATCAGGGGTGAACATCACGCCGAAAGTTGAAACGACGGCATCAAAACTGTTGTCATCGAATGGCAGGGCCTCTGCGTCGGCAACTTGGAAAGCAATGTCGTGCCCTTCAGCTTCAGCCCGTGCTCGACCACGGTCCAGCAAGTCCGGAACATAGTCGGTCGAAGTCACGTCGCACCACCGCCGGGCAAACGCCATCGTAGCATTGCCATTTCCGGCAGCGACATCGAGCACTTTAGAGGAGGGATGTAAATCCATGGTTTCAGCCAGGCTCTCACCCGTGATCTGCAGTGTTGCGCCTAAGACGGCATAATCGCCAGAACTCCAGGCTGCGTTCTGTTTTGCTTTGATGGCTTCAAGGGCGAGGGCATTAGTTGCGGTGGATGCATTCGACATTTCAATCTCCAGCTCTTTAACAATCTGCAGAGCCTAGGACGCAGCCATCTCATCGTGCTTGAAGATTGCTTGGGGATTTCGAGGAGATTTTTGGAGGACAGTTAACTTGCGATCAAAACCCGTATCGCCGCAGCACGTCGATCGTGATCTTCTGTATCTTTATATCCCGGAAATTTAGTGCCCGAATGAAGAATTCCGCTCTCACATCGGGCCGCCGTACCTTGGCTTGTTCCGACCATGACATGGCACTATGGGTATCCCCTGCTAGATCGTTTGCGATAACCGCGATTAAGTCGGTCATTAATGTTGTGACTGGAGCGGTACCGCCCTTATTCGCCCAGATCTGCGCCTGCGGGTAGTTCCGATCGAAGATACACGCAAGAGCACGAACAGAATAAAATGCCCACAGGAAGGGATCCAGCGGGCTGAGCATACGCGCTGTCTCGGCCGCCGGATAGGCATCGGCGGTATTACCGACCAGCGCAGACGTCAAAGCCGTTGAGTAGTGACCCTGGGCAAAGCTTGGACTGATCCCGGTAGAACGTTTGAGTAACTCCAGGCTTTTTTCGTAGTCATGGGTTAACCAGTACGCCCGTCCTTGAGCGAAGTTGCAGAAGGGGTCATAAGGGTCGAGCTCAAGTCCTCGTTCAGCAGAAGCAAAGGTTCGCTTTTGCTCAGCATTGACATCAGCACCGGGGAACCGGTGGAACGCCAGAAACCCATGCGCAAACGACATGCCAGCATGGGCGCGGGCAAAGCCGGGTTCCAAAGAGATCGCACGCTCAAAATAATGGATCGCCTTGCGTACGCCTTGTTCATTGAGCCGATACATGCTGGTCAGACCAAGATGGAAGGACGACCATGCGTCCAGATTCTCAGGGGCAACTGAATGGGCGAGGCGAGCTTCGTGCAGAGGGATTTGCATCTCGACAGACGATGTTATCTGATTCACAACCGCATCGCGCATGGCATAGATATTGTCTAAGGGCTCCGCAATGCGATCACTCCAGATCTCAGTGTGATCTGCCAGATCAATCAGATCGAACGTCAGAAGCAGCTTGTCAGACGCAAATTCGAGTGAGCCGGTTAAACAGTAGCGCACGTTCAGAGCATGGCAGAGCGCCTCAAGGTCCAAGTCTCGCGGATGAAACTGGAAGGCCGTCGCCCGCGCAATGACGCGGATCCACCGCAATCGGGAAAGCGACTGAATGATGTCATGGACCAGCGCATCGGCCAGCGCGGGATGATCTGTGATCTCGGAAGAAACATCAAAGGGCAGAACAACAATTGACGGGCGTCGGTCTTGCGCCGGTTTTTCTAATACCGTCGACGATTCTGTTCGGACCGATTGAGGGATAGCGGTAAATTGAAACCCGCGTCCGCGCACCGTGCGGATATATCTTTGCACCTCTCCATTATCACCAAGCGCTTTGCGCGCCGCCTTTATGGCACTTGATACGCTAGCATCCGAGATGATACGTCCGCCCCAAACCTGACGAATTATCTCATCACGGGTTAGTACCCGACCTCCACTGGTCGCAAGGCAACGGATCAGATCGAAGACCAGAGGTTCGACAGGAATGCGCTCACCGTCGCGTCGCAACTCAAAGTAAGTAAAATCAATCTCAATGTTATCGAAGCTCAGGACTTCACTCATAACTGCACCTACCTGCATTTACGAATACCTATCCACTCGAGTGACTGAACGTCGGATAGACGGTGGGCCTAAATACTGAGAACATCTTGGCCAAGTCTTGGCCATCGGTGGAGCAGCAGATATATCCGACTTTTGTCGCACTCATGGGTAAATTTTAAAAATAGGGAAACCCTTTTGCAAATTTAATCGCACCAGATAAAGGAGAAGGCGGCCCGCAGCACTGCTCTCGCACATCTCGCCCTTCGGACGGGCACATACCCTGCTCCCCTGCGAATACAGGCGGCAAAACCACGCCTCTATCCTCTTAGAGTACTAGGTTCCTCTCCAAGCCGTAAACACCTTACTAAGCCATAAGTTCCGCGAGGATACTGTTGAGAACAAACCGGCCCTTGTCTGTTGCCCGGATATAATCAGCGGTTACTTCGAGAAAACCGTTTTCCTGAAGGCGGGTTAGTCTCTGCGAGTTTATGCAATCCGTAAAAGACCGCCCGGTAGCGTTTTCGAAATTTTGAAACCACACGCCTTCGCGCAATCTCAGGCCCATCAACAGCGCTTCCTCAGCCCGTTCTTCCCAGTCGGCAAGACATCTACTCTCCTCTGTTCCCGAACCGGTTTCCTGAACCTGCTTCAGCCAGCTTTCCGGCTTCCGCCTTTGCTGAAAAGCCCACCTTTCATTGTGTATCAGGACCCGCCCATGGGCTCCCGGTCCAATCCCGAGATAAGCTCCGTAGCGCCAGTAAGTCAGGTTGTGACGACATTCAAATCCTGGTTTGGCGTGATTTGATATCTCGTAGGCCTGCATTCCGGCTTCACCGCATATCTCCTGCGTGCGTTCGAACATGCTTTCCGCGACCTCATCCACCGGCAAATCAAACTCGCCACGTTTGTAGGAGCCTGCAAAGCCGGTATTGGGTTCGATGGTCAGCTGATACAGGGACAGATGATCTCCGGCGAGAGCAAGAGCCTCCTTGAGATCATTTTCCCAGTCCGCAAGACTTTGATCCGGCAGAGCGTATATCAAATCAAAGGAAATGGATGGAAACCGCGCTCGCGCCAGCTCAATTGTTTTGCGGGCTTCGCTTGCTGAATGCTCTCTTCCCAGAAACGCCAGAAATGGATCTCGCAAGGATTGCACGCCCATAGACAGCCGGTTTACGCCAGCCGTCCGATAGCCTTCGAAAAATTCGGCCTCTGCCGACGTGGGATTGGCTTCCAGCGAGATTTCGATTGTCTCATCAACCGGAAAATGTTGGGCAACTCCGTCAATCAGCGCCTCAACGGTCGCAGGTTCCATCAAGGAAGGCGTCCCCCCTCCAAAGAAAATACTGCTTACCGGCCGACGATCACTCCGTTCGGCGAACCATGCAAGCTCGGCAAGCAGGGCTTTTGTCCAGATCTTCTGGTCCACCGTCTCCCGGACATGGCTGTTAAAGTCACAATAGGGGCATTTCTTACGGCAGAAAGGCCAGTGAAAATAGAGGCCGAATCCCGGATCCGGCGTCTTATCCTGCCCCTTATCCGTTTCCGAAGCAGGCATCAATCAGCTGGCGGAATGCATCAGCCCGGTGATTGATCGCGAGCTTGTCCGCCGGCTCCATCTCGGCAAAGGTGACGGATTTTCCGTTTGGGGTAAAAACCGGATCATAACCAAAACCATTTGTCCCGCGGGGCGGCCAGGTAAATAGGCCATCCACACGCCCCTCAAATGTTTCCGTATGACCATCCGGCCAGGCAAGGGACAGGGCGCAGAAAAAAGCGGCTTTCAGGTTACCAGAAGCAAAGGCCTCTTTCTCATCCAGCTTCTCCTTGACCGTTCTCATGGCAAAAGAGAAATCTTTCTTCGGACCGGCCCAGCGGGCGGAATAAATCCCGGGATCCCCGTTCAGGGCTTCCACGGCAAAGCCTGAATCGTCGCTCAGGGCAATTTCACCGGACGCTTTTGCGGCAGCCAGGGATTTTATCTCGGCATTGGCAATAAAAGTCAGGCCGTCTTCCACCGGTTCCGGCAGTCCCAGCTCACCGGCCGAAATCGGCTCCACACCGAACGGATTGAGCAGGTCCCGGATTTCCCGGACCTTGCCCATATTGTGACTGGCAACAACCAGTTTTTTTCCGGCAAACGGGCGATGCGACATCAGAGACCCAAAGCCTCGCGCTGCAGGCGGCAAAGCTCGTTCACACCGCTTTTGGCCAGTCCGAACAGGGAAGTGAATTGCGCTTCCGTGAAAGGATCTTCTTCCGCCGTCCCCTGAATTTCGATAATCCGGCCATCGGACGTCAGGACAAAGTTGGCGTCGGCCTGGGCGTTACTGTCTTCCGGATAATCCAGATCCAGAACCGGTGCCCCCTTGTAGATACCGCAGGAAACGGCCGCCACCTGGCTTTTCATGGGCACTTCCAGGATTTTACCGTCTTCGACCAGCTTTTCAAAGGCCTGATAGAGGGCCACATAAGCGCCGGTAATAGAAGCTGTCCGGGTGCCTCCGTCCGCCTGGATCACATCACAATCCACGGTAATCTGACGCTCGCCGAAGCCTTCCATATCAACAACAGCTCGCAAAGACCGGCCGATCAGACGCTGGATTTCAACGGTCCGGCCCTGCTGCTTACCACGGGCTGCTTCCCGGCCCATACGGGATCCGGTTGAGCGGGGCAGCATGCCATATTCCGCTGTGACCCAGCCCTTGCCGGAATTACGCAGGAAAGGCGGGACCCGCTCCTCGATACTGGCGGTACACAACACATGGGTATTCCCGGCCTTGATAAAGCAGGAACCTTCCGCATTCATGGCATAGCCTGGCTCGAGACTGACAGTTCTGAGCTGGTCCGGTTGTCTACCTGATGGGCGCATTTCAAATCCTCGGCATGAAACAGTTTTAAAATGCAATCCTTGTACTCTCTCGGCCAGATTGACGCAAGGCTCTGCCATCACTACATTTCACAGAGTTGCGCCCTTTGGGAAACAAAGATGATACAGGAACTGAACGAACGCAGCAGAGAGATCTTCCGCACCATTGTGGAAACCTATGTGCAGACAGGAGAACCGGTCGGCTCCCGTACCTTGTCGCGCCTGGGTTCTCTGGATCTGTCACCGGCGTCCATCCGCAATGTGATGGCGGACCTGGTAGATGCGGGACTTCTTTATTCCCCGCATGTGTCCGCCGGTCGTCTGCCGACCCAGGCCGGTATGCAGCTTTTTGTCGATGGCCTTTTGGAAGTCGGTAATCTAACGGAAGCAGAGCGGTCCGACATCAAAGCCCGCTGTTCGGTGGATGGTCGGAATATTGAAGAGGTTCTCACCGAAGCCACCAGCATGCTGTCCGGCCTGTCCAATGGCGCCGGACTGGTGCTCGCTCCCAAAAGCGACAGCCCGGTCAAGCAGATCGAATTTGTCCGGCTGGGCGTTGATAAAGCCCTTGTTATTATCGTGACGGCGGACGGCCTGGTGGAGAATCGGACTATTGAACTGCCTCCCGGCCTGTCTACGGCCGCGCTCCAGGAGGCCACCAACTATATGAATGCCCGCCTGATGGGCAAAACCCTGAGCGAAGTGAAAGCCGAGATCAAAGAGGAACTGGCCAGCCATCAGGCACAACTGGATGAGTTGACCAGCAAGGTGGTCGAATCAGGTCTTGCCAGCTGGGGCGGCAAGGAAACGCTGATCGTTCGTGGCCATTCCAATCTGCTTCAGGATGTCCAGGCCGTTGAGGAGCTTGATAAAATCAAGCAGTTATTTGACACCCTTGAAGCCGGAAAAGAACGGATTAAATTACTGGAACTGGCCGAAGGGGGCGATGGTGTGCGGATTTTTATCGGGGCGGAGAACAATCTTTTCTCGCTTTCCGGCACATCAATGATTATTTCTCCCTACCAGAACAGCCGCAGTCAGGTCGTCGGTGTTGTCGGCGTGATCGGACCAACCCGTCTGAATTACGCCCGGATTATTCCGATGGTGGACTATACGGCAAAGGTCATCGGACGACTGCTGGATTAGAGCATATACAGGATAGAGATAGATGAGTGAGTCAAACCCGAAATCTCAGGACGGAAAAGAGATGCCGGAAGATCTGGAACAACAGGCTGAAGAAAATAACGCAGAGGCGGACATGTCTGTCGATGATGCAACGGTTGAAGCCCTGAGGGAAGCCGTCGAAGCAGCTGATGAAGATGCGTCGCCCCTGTCTGCGCAAGAAGAGCAGGCCGCAGAGATCGCCTCTTTGAAGGAAAAGCTGCTTCGGGCCATGGCCGATACGGAGAATATGCGTCGCCGGTCGGAAAAAGAAAAAGAAGATGCACATAACTACGCCATCACAAAATTCGCCCGCGATATGCTCAGCGTTTCTGATAACTTGCGCCGGGCTCTGGACAGTATTCCGGAAGAAGCCCGGGAGGACGAGACAGTGAAAAACCTGCTGACCGGCGTGGAAATGACTGAATCCGAGCTTCTCAGCACTTTTGGAAAACACAAAATCGAACTGGTCGAAGCCGAAGGGGTTAAATTCAATCCCAACTTCCATCAGGCCATGTTTGAAATTGAAAATCCGGATGTAGAGCCAGGCACCATTCTGCAGGTTGTTCAGTCAGGCTACATGATTGCCGGACGTCTGCTAAGGCCTGCGCTGGTCGGCGTCGCCAAAGGCGGTCAGAAAAAGCCGGACGTTAAAGTGGACCAGACAGCCTGATCCGCTTGTCATAAATGATTTGAGAAAGGCGAGTGCTGTTTGAAAACATGCCTCGCCTTTTCTGTATCAGACACCGCGTAACAATAAGCGCAGCCATGGAGGCAACTGTCATAGCCCCCAATATCCTTTGACGCCATACAAAGACATCCGGGCCTGTTTCCCTTATCCGGACCGGTTTCCAAACCCAGCCTTTTTGCATCAATACAGACCGCACCTGCCAACCGGTCCGTCGCCAGATCCGGTTGACTGCACAGCGTCAACACCTGCCCGTTTCCGGCTGCCACCTCGGAAAGCCTGTCGAGCAACGCCTTTTTCTCCGGCAAATCCGGATCTCTGCAGACAACCCCCTGCTGCTCCAGTTTCTTCAGGTTTCGATTGGTTTTCCGGTAAAATTGCGTGAAGGAAACCACAACTTCCGTCACCTGCCCGGCAAGAGCGTCTGAAAGCCTGGCGAAAGTATCCAGATGAAAACTCTCGGGGGTCAGGGTTGATATCAGGATCGGATCATATCGCCAGACAACTTTCTCCGGCCCGTATAATTCTGCCAGTTGCACAACTCTCTGCACGGCATGACCAGGGTCCGGGACCGAGCTTTCCAGGGCCTTCGGATATGCTGTAATCGTATACTGGATATAGAAAGGTCTGCCATCGCTCTGCAGCGCCTTTAGCCGAGGCAGGAAAGGACTGATATTCCGTGTCCAGAAGACAAAACCGTCCACATCATCGGGTTTCAGGGAGACTCTGGAAAAGCGGTTATTAAAAGGATTTCGAATATCCACATAGCCCGCCTTCAGGCGCTCGCCGAACCAGTCGCCATAGAAGGTCGGAATATCCGTTTTATAACTGGCGGATATGATGGTCAAAACACCCTCGGTTCCTAACGACCCCTGTTTCTGAGGCCATCCCAACTATACAGGATCAGGCCGACCCAGATAAGCCCAAAGGCGCCGGCCTTGGCTTCCGTGAAAGGTTCTCCAAACATAAAAACCGCGAACAGAACATGCAGGGTCGGTGCGATATATTGCATGATGCCCACCGTACCGAGCTTGAGCCGCTGGGCGCCCATGGAAAACAGGATCAGGGGAATCGCCGTCACCGCGCCAGAGCTTAAGAGCAGAGCAAACGTTCCCCAGTCATATCCGGAGACATCGCCATCCGACCCCATCGCCGTTCCCGTCATCATCAGGTAGACGATATAGGCTGCCGAGATCGGTGTCAGGAAGCTGGTTTCGAT
>DIYE01000080.1 GCA_002428885.1 Alphaproteobacteria bacterium UBA6062 | reverse complement strand
GCTGTCATCACAAATTTCCAGGCAAGCCATAGCAGAAATATCCCGCCAACAGCAGTAGCAGGCTGCTGATACTGAACCAAAAAGGTAGAAATAACCGTCAGCCCAAAGGCCGCGACCGCCCCATAAAAGGCATCCGCAGTCGCCGCCCCCATGCCCGACAATATAGCAGCGGTCTTACCCGTGTTAATCGCCTTGCGAATACAAAGGGCACCTACCGGCCCGACAGGCGCCGCCATCGCGAGGCCGATTCCCAGCCCCTTCAAAAACAAAGTTGCCAGTTCCGACATGGATCATTCTCCTTCCACAAGACAGTCCACATAGCGGCTGTCTTTAATGCTGGAGAATACAATTGTCGTTTCCGTGCGGCTTACTATTCCGGGGATCTTGAGCTGATCCGACAACAGCCTCTCCAGTTCCTCCATATCCGTCGCCAGCACTTTAAGCAGATAATTGAACATTCCTGTGACATGGTGGCATTCCTGAATATTGGGAATATCACTCACTACCTCTTCGAACCGCTTGCAATCTTCCGGCTTGTCGATCCCGACAAAAATAAAGGCTTTCACGCGGTACCCGACGGGCCGTATTGCCACATCAATGGAAAAATGCTTCAGAACACCCTTGGCCTGAAGCTTGTCGATCCGATCTTTCACGGCTGTTGTCGACAAACCGATCTTGTCGCCAATATCCGAATAAGCACAACGTCCATCCGCCTGAAGAATGTTCAATATTTTCCTATCCTGACGATCCATCTCAATCGCTTCCTAATTATCAACGTATAATTATGCCAATATATGAAACATTTTCTGAAATAATCAATAAATTCAGAATAATTTTCTTATAAGTCAAATTTATAATTCTTCCATTGCCTTTCCCTCCCATTCTTTCTAAGACTCTGCCGATTTCGCTTTATGACAGTTTTAAGACAGTGGACGGACGGGGACGTGGTTAAAAAGACTCTGGACAAGGATCTGGACAGGATTGCCCGGATTGAATCGCAAACCCTGCAGGCGACCCAGACGTATAAAGCTCTGGCCCTAGCCCTTCTGTTTCTCCTGATCGTCTGGGTCTTTTCCGCCAGCATTATCGGTAGTGGGGAACATTCCACCCTGATCATTGTTGCGGCGATCATCGGCGGTTATATGGCCCTGAATATCGGCGCTAATGACGTGGCCAATAATGTCGGTCCGGCGGTCGGCTCCAAAGCGCTCTCCATGGTCGGCGCTCTGATCATTGCCGCCATCTTTGAGGCGGCCGGTGCTATTTTGGCCGGCGGTGACGTTGTCTCGACCATCAAAAAAGGCATTATTGATCCAGCCGGGATGGACAATAGCCAGATCTTTATCTGGGCCATGATGTCCGCACTCTTCGCAGCGGCCGCCTGGGTCAATATCGCCACCTGGGTCGGGGCACCGGTCAGCACCACTCATGCTGTCGTCGGCGGTGTGATGGGAGCCGGCATTGCAGCCGCCGGGTTTGGCGTCGTGAACTGGCCCACCATGTATAAAATTGCCGCAAGCTGGGTGATATCGCCGGTTATGGGCGGGGTTATCGCAGCCTTTTTCCTGGCCATCATCAAGTTCAACATCATCTATAAGGAAGACAAGGTAGCGGCATCAAAGAAATGGGTGCCCATCCTCGTGGCCATTATGGCGGCCGTATTCTCTTCTTATCTGATCATGAAGGGGCTGAAGCGGATCTGGAAGCCGGATATGATCGTCATATGTGCCATTGCCATTGCCATCCTGATCGGCACCTGGCTGATCGTTCGGCCGATCATTGCCCAGGCGGCTATCGGAATGGAAAACCGGAACAAATCCGTGCGGGCACTGTTCACCATCCCGCTGATCTTTTCCGCAGCCCTTCTCAGCTTCGCCCATGGTGCCAATGATGTGGCCAACGCTGTTGGACCGCTGGCGGCCATCGTCGGCACAACAGACAGCGGAGCCATTGCCGGAAAAGTCGGAATCCCCCTCTGGGTCATGGTCATTGGCGCGTTCGGGATCAGTGCCGGCCTGTTTCTGTTCGGCCCAAAACTGATCCGCACGGTTGGCGAACAAATCACCAAAATGAACCCCATGCGGGCTTTCTGTGTTGCGCTGTCCGCCGGCATTACCGTTCTCATCGCGTCGGCTCTGGGACTGCCTGTAAGTTCCACCCATATTGCGGTTGGCGCTGTTTTCGGTGTCGGCTTTTTCCGGGAGTGGGATACAGAACGGCGGGCCCGCAACTTCAGAAACGATTTGCGAGCCCGGAAAATCAATCCAGACAGCAACCTGCCCGATGATATCACCGAGGAACCAGCCACCGTTAATCGCCGGAAAAAGCTGGTTCGGCGGTCTCATCTGATGACCATTGTCGCTGCCTGGATCATTACGGTTCCGTGTGCAGCCTTGTTATCCGCCGGTATCTTCCTGATTATTTCCACTTTCATGAGCTGATATCAACGGAGGGTGCCAACCCCTTTTCCAGATAGAGGCGATCCGCGCGAACGGCTTCAAAGAGATAATCAAGAACCAGACGGATACGGGGTGTCCGGCGAAGGTCAGGATGCGTGAGGATCCACAGCTCCTCCATCTGCTCCGTCTCTTCCACAAGGACCTGCTCCGTATCTCCGAACCGGCTGGCAATATAGTGAGGAGCCGCCATCATCCCCATACCCTGCCGCACCGCTTCAATCTGGGCGGCAACAGTATCTGTCCGGAAGACAATATCGGCTGACCCGATCTGGCTCCTCAGGGCTTCCGACAGCACAAACCCCTTTGCCTGATAGTTCCAGTCGATAAAGCGGTGCTGCTCCAGATCCGCGATCGATCGAGGATGACCATACTCAGAGAGATAGCTTTTCGCCGCATAAAACCCAAAACCTACATAACCGGCTCTTCTACCGACCAGATCCTCCGACTGCGGGTAGGTAATTCGGACAGTGATATCCGCTTCCCGCCTGCGGGTATCCAGAACTTCTACATTCAGGATCAAGTCGAAAAAAATATGCGGGTAAAGTTTCTGAAACGCCGCCAGCTTTTCA
>DIYE01000192.1:4337-8904 GCA_002428885.1 Alphaproteobacteria bacterium UBA6062 | reverse complement strand
TATCAGTGACAGCACTATCGACGGCCAGGGGGGTGCTGCCCTGCAGGGACCGGAAGAAACCATTATGGATGATCTTGGTCTGACAACCAGACGTCCCATAGGTGCACCGGTTGCCGCCACGGATACAACCTTTCTGGGGGATGTCAGCAGCCTGCAAATCCTGGAAACGGAGAATGTTCTGATTGTCGGCACGGTCGAGACGCCGGAGGGAAAGCCGTTATCACCCCTCGACGGCATCTGGATATCCGACGACAACCATCCGGCCATTGAGATGATCAGCCGAAGAGCCGGACATTCGGGTTTTGCCGTCCTCGCGCCGGATAATCCGTTTCAGGTCCTGACCGGCGGCAGCGATGGCGGCGAATTTGGTGTTTTTCACAATCGTTTCAATGCCCAGCGCCTGAGGGCCGGGCGACAGACCATCCAAGATTTTTGCCCGATCGATATGCAGGTTGATTTTATCGATGTCGGCGCAACGCTGTATCGGCGCTAAAGAGCAGTGGCGACACATGAAGGGGAGGGATAGATGAGAGGCAATTTCAGTCTGACAAGATTTCCTGACAGTCAGCGCGGCTCCCTCCGGATGCAGCAGGGTCGGCCGCTTCTGGACAGCGACTGGAATGCCCAGGCTGTTCTTTCCGAGCAAGCTATCCGGGAACGGATTGAAAGTCTGGTCGGTCCTTCCGGCGCACCGGCTGAAGCCGCCGGTTTTAGGCTTGTCCCGATCCCGGCATTGGATCTCAATCAGGACAAAGACCGGAACCATGCGGAAGGTATCCTGCTGGCAGCAAGTCCGCACTTGCCTTTTCCGATAGATTTCAGTTCGGCTGAGCCCTTCCACATTCGCATCGGCTTTAAAATCACAAAGGATAGCAGCGGAACCCTCTGCCATATTCCGGGCCTGCTTCGCCTGTCCGTCAACGACAAGCAGCAACTGCGGCTTACGGCAACGGTACGAGCCGGTGACGGAAAACCCAAAGATATCTCGGTTACCGAAAAGTCCCCGCTTGCCGTAAACCGGCTGTTGCAAACCGATATTGCTTATGACGGAGAAACCGCCTTTGTCACGGTGCTGGAGGACGGCATTCGAAAGGCCGAGCTGTCGCTCACCCTTCTCAATCCTGAACCGGCCCCTTTTGATCCGGTGGGACTGGTTCTCGGCTGCCGCCAGACAATGGCAACCCTGATACCCGACAATAATTCTATCGCCCAGGGACCAGCCTTTGATCAGCCACTGTGTGCTTCCTTCTGGCAACTCATCATCCTTAATGACAGGGCAGAAGCGGCCTGGCCATACATGCCGGAAGAAACATCCTTTGACCAGGAGGCCGGCCGTCTCGTTTGCTGGCTGGACTTTTCCGACATCCGAACCGGCTGGCTGAAAGACCGGTCCGGGAACAATGCGATCGGCTTACTCATGCTGCAGCAGGGGCAGGCAAATCTGATACTGCTCGATATGATCGTCACGCCCGGTGATTATCTCGTCTATGGAACACTTTACAAAAACCATGAACCCTGCCTTCTGTCGGCGCAACCTCACCTGCCGCCCTCCGGAAGCAAACTCACATCCGAAATTCCAGGCGAGGGCGGAGATTTTTATCGCTTTTATCTCGACTGTTGGCCTCGCCTTGTCACCGATCTGGAAGCACCGGAAAATCATGATCCGGCCCTCGGAAATATTGATACAACAGCCGATCTCAGAGTGCTGTGGCAGATCAAATATCTAAAAAGCACTGACCAAGACTGGCTGGAGGAGCAATGGTCTCGCCTGACAGCACAACCGGAGGCCGGAAAAGCCCGCCTTAAACGCAAGACCAGTTACCAAACGCTGTCCAATGGTCTCTTGCGGGTGGAAATTCATCATTCAGGCTGGTCCCGGCACTGGCCTTTATCCCGGAGTGTCTTTTCAAAATCGATAGCCGCGCATCTGTATGAAGGACAACGCCAACGCCTTATCCTGACAGGGCGCAATGCTGACCTTGAGGAAATGCAACTTGATCGCCCTTTGCTTATTTTCACGGCTCCTCTTTATTCGGAATCTGCGCCGGACCAGGTTCCCGTAACGGCCTCCATCGTCCATCTTCAGAGAAAAGAAGGCGATCTTGTTATCGATCTGGATACGCCTGCCCCTGCCGCCGGCAAGGAAGAGGGAATTTTCATCCTCCCGCTGGCGAGTTATAAATTTTCTACACAGAACGGATGTCTGGCTTACCCGGTTTCTGAACTTGTCTGGCTTACCGACCAGAACCAGTTGTCAGCGGATCTGGCGTTCCCCGGGTACAATGGGCTGGATATTAAAATCGGTAGCTGGATGGAGCTTGGAAACCGGGAACAGCAGGAGCTTGAGAAACCCGGTCTGCTTTTTGAAGTTCAGGATTTCATACCGGACCGGCTCCAACTCATTCTGCAACCGCAACAAGGGCATACCGGGGCAGCCAACACCTCTCCCGAAACAGGCACTTTCCCCACACTGACAGTGTGGGAGGGTATGTTCAGTCCAGCCACTGCCCCCATCGCCGAGAGTGACTGGCAGCTTCTGGCAGACGGCATCGAGCTGCAATTCGAAGCCGGAAAATATTATAAAAGCGGCCAATACTGGTCTGCTGCCATGCGTGAAGCCCTGCCAACCGGGATCGAATGGCCGGGGCTTGCGGAGGGAGATCCGGTCTTTCTGACACCGGAAGGACCTCGGCATGACTATGTACCGCTGGCCGATCTGTTCATGAAACCGCATCAATGCGCCATAGAAGACCTGAGACGTATCTACCGCGCTCTTGTCAATGAACCTCTTTCAGATCTCGATGAGGAAACCGCCGAACTCCTGTTTAAAATCGCCAAGCTTATGAAACTCCTGGGCCTGGAGAACTGGCAGGTTGATTGGGAAAATCTACCCTATATTCTGGACGAGTTAGTGAGATTTGTCCTGGATGGTGTTTACGAGGGGAAGCTGCGGCTGCTTGGATCAGATCCGGTGCCAGCCCATGGCCTCATATCAACGGACGAAACCGTCCGCGTTTCGGGCGATCCATTTCTTTACTGGCAAGAAACACACCAGTTTCCCGATCAGTTCCAAGGAGAGGTGATATCCGCTGAACTGGCAGGGCAGACCGTTCTGGTATCCAGATACGACAACAGTATCCGGACCTGGTCAGCATCGGACGAAAGCTGGATCACCCTCACCCACATTCCGGATCAGCGCGAAGATTATACAATTACCTGGGATAATAATGGCCTTTATGTGGTCGGCGGTCATGTTCCGCAGCTTTTTTCCTGCTGGAAGTCACGGCGCATTATGGCCCTGGATGCGACCGGAAGCTGGCGGATTGCCGGTTTTATTCCCCGTAGGATCAAATTACCGCTGGTCGGCTGCAACGGTGATTTCCTGTTTGTCGCCAGTGGTTTTAATCACCGGGATGAACCCTGGCTGAAAAACGGCTGCCTGAATCTGAAGACCCGCAGATGGAAAACCCTGTCAGAGAATACAGTGCTGCCGAATGCCGGGGCGGCCAGTCTGTTCTATAAAGGTAAGTGGCTCATTTTCGGCGGCGAAATACGACCGCAAAGGGAAGGCTCATATGAGCCGGAGGCTTCCCTGAACGTCTATGATCCACTAACCGACACCTGGCGGCAAAAAGCTGCCATGCCAAAAGCACTGACAGGGCACCGGCTGTTGCCGACAGAAGACGGCATTTATGCCATTGGCGGAAAATCGAGCGGTGGGTCCTATTCCGCCGACTGCTATCTTTACAATCCTTTTGAGGATTGTTGGAAACCGGCAGGAGAACTCCTGCATGGCCGGGCCTTCTTCGGTCTTTTACCGCACTCTTTCTGGACGCAGGATCAAATCGCCGTCATTGGAGGTTTTTTGCGGGACAAGCTCCCCGCAGACAGCGCCTGTGAAAGCCGTTTCAACCGCCATTTATACCTGTATCGCTAAGATCAGAAACCTGGAGTATATTATTTTATGAATAAACCGCTTTCCCTTCCCCTGTATGCCGATGGCATCGGAAAAATCCGCCATGAAAACGGCGTCATAAAAGTCGATCTGGTTTCCATCGACGATCATTATATCAGCCCGGGCGCTCAGCCGCAGAAAGTCCAACATACCCTGGGGACTATTGTGTTCAGCCCCGCAGGCTTCTCCCAGGCTCTGAAAACCATGACTGATATGGCCGCAACCCTTGAAAAAGCATCCCAAAAACCGGAAAAGACAAAAGCCTGACCAAAACGTTGCCCGGACGACTGGCTTCACTCAAAGATGATCTCGGAGGGAGAAATACCGAACTGCCGCTTGAAAGCAGTCGAAAAATTTTGCGGACTGGTATAACCGGCGAGATGCGCTGCCTGGGCGATGGATAAACCTTCCCGCCCCAGCGCGTCCCGCGCCGCCACGAGCCGCCTCTCCCGGATATAATCCATGACCGTCATGCCGTATGCCTGCTTGAAGGAAGACTGCATATTGGTGACACTCATACCGAGATGCCTGGACAGATCCGCCAGTTTAATCCCTGTTTCATCATTCTCTTCGATATAGGCGCGGATCTTCTGGGCTTTCTGAAAATTGCTG
>DIYE01000192.1:0-4270 GCA_002428885.1 Alphaproteobacteria bacterium UBA6062 | reverse complement strand
CTGGGCTTTCTGAAAATTGCTGCTTTGCGGGATTGCGGATAAATCCGGTGCCTCCCTCTCGACCAATCCCTCGAGAGCTTCTCCCAGGATATCGAGCGCCCGGCTTTCCCGGTTTATTTTCTGTAGCAGATGGTTTGAGGAGGCAGGCAGGGTGATCTGCCGGGCCAGGGCAATCGCCCGGACGGACGGCGTCCATTCCCGTAAGCTGAACGGTTTTGTCAGGATGTCGGAGAGAACGGCCCGTTCCGTCCCTTCCTCGTTCAGCTGTCCCAGCAGCCAGCCGGCTCGGACAGAGATGATCACTTTACTGACTTTCATCCCCCGGTTTATCTGCCGTTGCCAGGAAGCGGGCTTCTCAAAACCCCAGACATATCCCCTGGGTCCGTCCATGGCATCCAGGAGAAAGGATGTACCGTCAATGGCGCCTTCAATACGCCCGGATAGCATGATGCAGATGGTCAGGCTGGGTTCCAGAACCGCCTCAACCCGGTGATCTACCATCTCGATGGTATCAGACGCATGAACCTGGATCGGGCTTTCATAACTGTCGCAGAAAAGCTGGCCGGTCAGGATCGTCCGGTCCTGCTCCGGCGATGTCGAGGTTCCGCCGGACAGGGCAGCCAGAGTGGTTTCCCGGATCTGTTTCTGATACAGGAGCTTCTCTTTGCGGTCTTCCGGTGTGGTTTTTCTGCGTGGCATCTTTCCCCCGATATTTTTTGCAAACAACTCCGGTGTTTTGGCAAATGCCTCGGGTCTGGTGATCTTTATTCACACTTAGTAATAAGAATTATTCGCAATATGTAAAGAGCCAGGTTGGTTAGAGAGTATCATGAACAGCGTCTTCACCAGAAAAAACACCCCCTGCCTGACAGAGAAACTGTCCGTCCAAAAACTTCTTCTACTGGCCGGTGTCGCCACCATCGCCTTGCCCGGTGCCGAAACCCTGGCCCAGGATACACAGAAAAACCAGGAAACAGAAACGGCTCGGGAAGCGATCACCCTGGAGCCTATTTCGGTAACGGCAAAAGCCGATGTGTTGACCGGCGGTGTCCAGATCAATCAGGAAGTTCTAGACCGGATCAACCCTAAGGATATCAAGGACGTCTTCCGGCAGGAACCGGGCGTTACCGTCAGCTCCCCCACACCGATTGGCCAGAAAGTCTATGTGAACGGCATTGAAGATACCAAACTCGCCGTCGATATTGATGGCGCCCGGCAGGTTACCAAAACCTTTCACCATATCGGGACCGCCATTATCGATCCGGAACTTTTAAAAGCGGTGAAAGTGGAAACAGGCGTTGCCCCGGCGGATGCCGGTCCGGAAGCCCTTGGCGGCTCCATCACCTATGAAACGAAAGACGGCCGCGATTTTCTGGATGCAGGCGAAACGTTCGGCGGGTATGGCAAACTGAGCTTTAATACCAATACCCGCGGTTTTTCAGAGAATCTCGTCTTCGCTGTTCAGCATGAAGGCTTTGACGGCCTTGCGTTTCTGTCCAATGACAGCGGGGATAATTATACGGACGGCGACGGCGATGAAGTCATCGGCACCAAACCGTCCCTGCAAAGCGGTATGATTAAGCTTGGCTATACCTCTGCCCGCGGCTACCGGGTCAAAGTGAATGCCAACATCACCCGGGATCGCGGCATCCGCCCTGCCCGCCCTAATTTCGGCGGTTCAAGTATCACAACGGATTCTCCGGGCCTTGTGGATTATGAACGCAGATCCGTAACCCTGTCCTTCGGGGATGAAACACCGACGGCTCTGTGGGATCCAAAAATCAGTATCAGCTATACCGATACTTCTTTATTCGCCAATATTACAAATACACCGCCTCCGGTTCGGGCAGCGATTATTTCTGATATCACCACAATTAACGGCAAGGCTTCCAATACCTTCACAGTCGATCTTGGGAAAATCACGACCGGTGTGGATTTTTATGTGGACCGGGGAAAAGGCGGACCGGAAGGAAACTCCAATTATAAAGAAACCGTCTATGATATCGGTGCCTTCGCCCAGGCCCGCCTTTCTTTAAGCGAAAAGGCCCGGGTCTCTTTTGGTGGCCGCTTTGACTATAATCATCTGGAAGGGAATGAAGGTTCTACCTTTGATACGGTCGGGGTCAGCGGTAACCTGAACGGGGAGTATGACGTAACGGACTGGTTTATGGGCTATGCCGGCGTCGGCAGCGCCTGGGGCGGCATTCCCATGACCGAAATCGGCGTTCAGAATTACTGGATCGCTTTTGGTCCCGCAAATGCATGGAATTACGATAATCTAGAGCCGTCCCGCTCCTATAATGCCAAAATCGGCGGCGTTATCGAGGCCGGTAACTTTACCTTCGACGGTAATCTCTACTATACCAAAATCGATGACTCTCATGATGTGTCCAGTAATAATCGCGGCGATCAGTTCGATGTGGTCTCGAAAGGGATCAATGCATCGGCCCGCTACACTTTTGAAAACGGCTTTATCCGGGCCAGCTATACCCATTCCGATGTGGAAGTAGATGGTAATGTTCCGACCAGTACCATTGCTTATCAGGGGATCGTGATTGGTGACCTTTTTAGCGCGGAGGCCGGCTATGAATGGTTCGATCTTGGGATCCGGGCTGGCATTACAGCAGAAGCAGCCCTTCAAAATAATGACCCGAAGAAAAACGGCGCCGATAAACTGGACGGATATGTGGTAACCGGTCTCTATGCGGAATGGTTCCCGGAATTCCTGCCGGATGCCTCTTTAAGGCTTGATGTCCGGAACCTGCTGGACGCGGATTATACGGACCGGGCCAATGTTGGTTATGACAGCAGTCGCTACGTGCCTTACAGCGATCCGGGCAGAAGCTTTTTGATCACCGCAAAATATCACTTCTAAGATCACATTTCTGCAGATTTGAAAGACAGTATCGTGCTGATAGCCACCACATCCGTCAAAACCGATCATGCTGCCAAATATCTGCAGCAACTTTGTAAACATTTCGCCCACAAGGTCGACGTGGAATATGACGCGGTCACCGGAAAAGCCGCTTTTCCATCCGGTGCCTGTCATATGACGGCAGATGAGGAGGGACTTCATGTCCGGTGCGAAGCGGACACCGAGGATGCACTGATGATGTCAAAAGTCATTTTTGAAAAACATATTGTGCGTTTCGCCTGGCGGGAAGAGATAGAGCTTGACTGGACATCATCCTAGCTCTTTCAAAAACACATCATTAATCGGTCCTGACCCCGAACCCGAAGCATCATTGTTTCGGGTTTCTTTCCGTGATACAAGATGGCCGTTCCGGAAGAGCTAGCCGGCGACATGCAGCTCCTGTTCGTACAGTTAAACCGGAATACCATTGTGTCTACCGATCTCACCGTTACATTTCTCAACGAACGCCGTTCCCTTATCTGGACTGTCACACGCATCGTCAAAGATGTTCAAACAGCGGAGGACCTGGCTCATGAAGCTTATCTGAGAACCAGAAAGGCCTGTGATGCCGGCGTTATCGACCATGTGGAAGCGTTTCTCTATAAAACAGCCCGCAATCTGGCTTTGGACCATCTGAGACGTAAGACCGTCCGGGAGCAACTTGAAGCCAGCGGGTTTGTCGACGGATTGGCCGATCATATCCCCGCCAATACGTTATCACCGGAAGAGATCTGCCTTGAGCGGGATCAGTTCAGGCAATTTTACGAAACACTTTCCGGACTGCCGGAACGGGCGCAGGCTGTCGTCATTCTTGCCAGAATTGAACAATGGCCACATGCCAAAATCGCAGAAACCCTGAACATTTCAGAAAGAACAGTCTTTAATGACTTAAAAAGAGCTCTGGCCCAGTGCAGAGAGTCCCTTGAAAAAAGCTGAGCAGAATGCAACCTTTCAAAAGAAGCAGACTAAAACCGCAGGGCGAGTATAAAAACGTCTGACATGACGGATTTGACCGTGGCTTTAAGCCAAAAGAGAGACTATCCGTAACACGGGACCTAATCGGATATTATATGGAAAACAAGCAGCAGACAGACCAGGAAAAACAGGAAGACTTCCTGCATGAAGACCCTGTCATTGACGAGGCGCTGGACTGGTTTCTGCTGATCCAGGGGGGAGATCTTGACCAGGCCTCACAGGATCGCTTTCAGGCCTGGATTGCTGAAAACCCCAGACATGAAGAAGAGTTTGTCAAATTGGGCGGTCTATGGGATTCGGTGGATTTTGAAGAAGCGGCTGGCCAGGTAAAAACCGACAGATTTGCAGACGGCGCGCCAGCCGGTTCAGAACAACCACTAA
>DIYE01000351.1 GCA_002428885.1 Alphaproteobacteria bacterium UBA6062 | reverse complement strand
GGTCCGGTAGCTTGTGGCGGGCCTTGCGGGAAAATAAACCGGGCCTGCCGCTTTTTGCAGAAGGGACCGCTTTTCTGCAGGGTTTGCTGAAAAAAGCGGATTTTATCCCGGTTTATGAATTTTTCGCCGGTATTCTTGGGCGTGACAGAGGGCGGGAAAAGCTGTTGGGCCGGCTGGGGGAAGAAGCCGCGGATCCGATCGATGAATTTCTGTCCCTGGCGCTCACCTATCAGCGTACTGAAGCAACGTCCCTGCAGTCCTTTTTGCACTGGGTGGAGGCAGGCGGCGCCATTGTTAAAAGAGATATGGAGCAGGTGCGCGATGAAGTCCGTGTGCTGACGGTACACGGATCTAAAGGGTTGCAGGCGCCGATTGTTTTTCTGCCCGATACCTGTCAGGGGGGCGGCAATGACGGTGTCACATCCTTTTTCTGGTCGGATGATGAGGTGCCGGCGCCTCTCTGGCCAGTGCGCACGGCAAATGATGACAGCCGGACAGCCAAGGCCCGGGCGCTTGTCAAACTGCGCGGGAAGGAAGAGAAAAAGCGCCTTCTTTATGTGGCCCTGACCCGGGCGGAGGATCGGCTTTATATCTGCGGATGGGAAGGCCTGAGAGGTCGGCAGCAGGACTGCTGGTATAACCTGATCGATACAGCTTTCGGGATGGATCATCAGGAAAAAATCGAGGAAATCCGGCTGCCCTGGGAAGAAGTGGCCCGGCGGCGCAGTACAGGCACTCCGGTTTCACAGCCGGATGAGGAGGATATTGTAACGCTTCCGGAACAAAAGCCTCTGCCAGGCTGGATCCGCTCCCTGCCGGAGGCGGAACCGTTCCCGCCCCAACCCCTGACGCCGTCCCGGGAAGAAGAGGAACCGGCGGTCCGCTCCCCGCTTGGGCCTGATGACGGACAGCGGTTCCACCGGGGCATCCTGATCCACCGGCTTCTGGAGAGCCTGCCTTCTGTTACCTATGATCAGCGGGAACAGACGGCGCGATCCTGGCTGGCCCGCCCGGCTCATGCTCTCAATGAGGCCCAGCAGGCACAGATCCTGACAGAAACCCTGGCCGTTCTCGATCATCCGGACTTTAAGGATATTTTTGGTCCGGATAGCCTGGCCGAAGTGCCGCTGACCGGTCTGTTCGGGGATCAGGTCATGTCCGGGCAGATTGACCGACTGCTGATCCGCCAGGGTGAGATCCTTATTGTTGATTACAAGACCAATCGCCCCTCCCCGACCCGGGTGGAAGATGTTCCGCCCCTGTATGTCCGACAAATGCGGATTTATCGAGAGGCCTTGCGTCGGATGTATCCGGAAAAAGCCATTAAATGCGGGCTGTTATGGACGGACGGGCCGCATTTGATGGTTTTGCCGGAAGATATCTGACGGATCAATGTGGTTTCCGTCACTTGACGGGGGCCAGCAGGATGCGTCATTATCCCATCATACGAGGGCGATTTTGAGTTAAAAATCGCCTCAATTTTTGCCTGAACGAGGACATGATGGCCACAACAAATGTAACAGACTCTTCCTTTGAGCAGGATGTTCTGAAGAGCGAAGGACTGGTATTGGTAGACTTCTGGGCTGAATGGTGCGGACCCTGCAAGACGATTGCCCCGTCTCTGGAGCAGATTTCCGAGGAAATGGCCGGTGAGATCACCATTGCCAAGATCAATATCGATGAAAATCCCAACACACCGACCAAATACGGTGTGCGTGGCATTCCGACCATGATGCTGTTCAAGGATGGCGAAGTAGCAGGCACAAAGGTCGGCGCTTCTCCCAAAGGGCAGATCGAGGAATGGATCAAAACAACAGCCTGATAACAGGCTTTCAGACGACTGAATGAAACGGGCCCTTGCGGCCCGTTTTTTATGGGGGATACATGGAACAGGTGCAGGTTGGAGAGATTTCGCTCGCCGTGGAGCGGATTGGGGAGCGGGACGCTCCGGCGGTCATTCTGATTGCCGGGCTTGGATTTCAACTGATCGACTGGCAGATGGAATTTTGTGAAAAAATCGCCGCCGAGGGTTTTCAGGTCATTCGGTTTGACAACCGGGATGTCGGGTGCTCCGACAAACTCGAAGCGCTGGGACTTCCGGATCTTGAAAAGATCATGGCTGACCGGGCCGCCGGCCTGTCACCCGAGGCGCCTTATGGCCTGAAGGATATGGCAGACGATGTGGTTGCCCTTATGGATGCCCTCTCTTTGAAGCAGGCGCATATTGTCGGCATGTCCATGGGGGGCATGATTGCCCAGCTTATGGCCGTTCATTACCCGGAGCGGTGTTTAAGTCTGACATCCATCATGTCGTCGAGCGGTGAAGCCAGCGTCTCCGCTCCGGATCCGGCCGCCATGGCCGCTATTTCGGGGGCACCAGCCAGTCAGGAAAAGCCGGATATCGTCGAGTTTGGTCTTCTGGTGAACGAGATCATCGGCAGTCCCGGTTTTCGCTGGGAGCGGGAGGCCCTGATCCGGCATATCGAAGCCTGTTATGACCGAGGATATTGCCCGACCGGATATCTGCGTCAGATGGGGGCGGTTTTTTCCGCGCCCTCCCGGCGCGAAGCCCTGAAATCCGTCTCTGTCCCCACACTGGTCATTCATGGATCGGATGACCTGCTGGTACCGCCGTCGGCCGGGCGGGATGTGGCGGATCAT
>DIYE01000305.1 GCA_002428885.1 Alphaproteobacteria bacterium UBA6062 | reverse complement strand
CGCATCATCGTGCAGATGACCATCATCGCCTCCCTGGTGATTCTGGTAGACGAAGTGCTCAAGGCCGTGGCCTACGACATCAGCAAGCAGCTGTCGGTCTTCGTCGGCCTGATCATCACCAACTGTATCGTGATGGGCCGGGCCGAGGCTTTTGCCATGAAGAACCCGCCGATCGCTTCTTTTATCGATGGTGTCGGTAATGGTCTTGGCTATGGCCTGATCCTGATGCTGGTCGGCGTGATCCGGGAGTTGTTCGGCTCAGGATCCCTGTTCGGCGTTACCATACTCGAAACGGTTAATAACGGTGGCTGGTATGTCCCCAACGGACTACTGCTGCTGCCGCCATCCGCCTTCTTTGTTATCGGTCTTATCATCTGGGCTTTCCGGGCCTGGAAGCCGGAACAGGTTGAAGAGCGTGACTATAAAATTCAGGTGGTCGAGGAACACTGATGGAAGCACTGGTCTCACTTGCCGTTAAGGCAATCTTTGTTGAAAATCTGGCGCTGTCCTTCTTTCTCGGCATGTGTACTTTCATTGCCGTCTCAAAAAAGATTGCAACAGCCATCGGACTTGGTATTTCCGTGATGATCGTGCAGGCGATCACGGTCCCTGCCAACAACCTGATCCTCACCTATCTGCTGGCACCGGGCGCTCTTTCCTGGGCCGGGTTTGATAATGTGGACCTGACCTTCCTCGGCCTGATCTCCTATATCGGTGTGATCGCCGCGCTGGTTCAGATCCTTGAGATGGTCCTCGATAAGTACTTCCCGCCGCTCTATAACGCGCTGGGTGTCTTCCTGCCGCTGATTACGGTGAATTGTGCGATCCTTGGTGGTTCCCTGTTCATGGTGGAAAGGGATTACGATTTCGCGGAATCCGTAACTTACGGTATCTCATCCGGTTTTGGTTGGGCACTGGCGATCACGGCCATGGCCGGGGTTCGGGAAAAGCTGAAATATTCCGACATTCCGGATGGTCTGCAAGGCCTGGGTATCACCTTTATCACCGCAGGACTGATGGCCATGGCCTTCATGTCTTTCAGCGGCGTCAAGTTGTAAGAGGAGGTTCCGTTGATTACTTTTGGATTAGGTATCCTGCTCTTTACCCTGATTGTTCTCGCCCTTGTAACAATCATCCTGGGCGCACGCTCTAAACTGGTTTCTACCGGTAATGTGAACGTCACCATCAATGGCGAGAAAACCGTTTCCGTCCCGGCCGGTGGTAAGCTGCTCCAGACATTGGCAGAACAGCAACTGTTCGTTCCGTCTGCTTGCGGTGGCGGCGGTACCTGCGCGCAATGCCGCGTAAAGATCTTCTCAGGCGGCGGATCAATCCTGCCGACCGAGGAAAGCCACATCACCAAGCGTGAAGCGGCCTGTGGTGATCGGCTCTCCTGTCAGGTAGCCGTCAAACAGGACATGGAGATTGAAGTTCCCGAAGAAGTCTTCGGTGTGAAAAAATGGGAATGTACTGTTCGCTCAAACGAAAATGTGGCGACCTTCATCAAGTCCCTAATCCTGGATCTGCCGGAAGGTGAAGACGTAAATTTCCGGGCCGGTGGTTATATCCAGATCGAAGCGCCTGCCCATCAACTGAAATATACGGAATTCGATATTGAAGAGGAATACCGGGAAGACTGGGACAAGTTCAATCTCTGGCAATATGAATCCGTGGTTGAAGAACCGGTGGAGCGGGCCTATTCCATGGCCAACTACCCGGAAGAAAAAGGCATGATCATGCTGAATGTCCGGGTCGCATCACCACCGCCTGGATCCCAGGGTATTCCGCCGGGATTGATGTCCTCTTTCATCTTTAACCTGAAGCCTGGCGACAAAGTCACAATCTCCGGTCCATTCGGCGAGTTTTTTGCCCGTGAAACCGAAAAAGAAATGGTCTTTATCGGCGGCGGTGCCGGTATGGCGCCCATGCGCAGTCATATCTTTGACCAGTTGAAAAGGCTCAAAAACAAAGACCGCAAGATCACATTCTGGTACGGCGCCCGCTCTAAACGGGAAATGTTCTTTGTGGAAGATTTCGACCAACTGGCTGCTGAGTTCCCGAACTTCACCTGGCATGTGGCTTTATCAGATGCCCTGCCGGAAGATGACTGGGACGGCTATACCGGCTTTATTCACAATGTTCTTTATGATGAATATCTAAAGGATCACGAGGCACCGGAAGACTGCGAATATTATATGTGCGGTCCGCCCATTATGAATTCTTCGGTCATTAACATGCTCGTTGAACTGGGCGTAGACCGGGAAGATATCATGCTCGACGATTTCGGCGGCTGATCAGACTCAATAGAATGGCCAGGGTTTAGCTCTGGCCATTTTTTTGTCTTTCCTTCTGGCCTTACCCGTCACAATAAAACCGAGAAGAAAAATTAAACCTTTTGGCGTCCTAAGAGACTAACCGTTTATAATGGTCAAGATAATGAGGGGATGACATGAACGCTAGTTTGTTGAAAAAGCTGTTCGTACTGAATCTAGCAGAAACAATTCTTCGTTTTCCCTTTTCGGTTCTGATGGCTGTTCTCTTTACAATCTTTTCCTTTATCGAACTGAATGACATAGACATTGGACAAAGGCTTGACCCATGGCTCTACGTCCTTCTTGCGGCGTCCTTCTTTGCCTATACCTCCCTTAAATTGGTATATGAAAATAGTAAGGTAAGCCTGACACTTTACAGTCTCCTTCTTATCGTCGTGACGGTTTTTCTTCTGTCTTTTGGGATTTTGCAGGATGCTTACAGCCTGTCTTTTCTCCTGCTGGGAAGCATAACATTTACCCTTGTCGCACCGTTTTTGATCAATGATCAGGGAGACATCGCGAGTTGCAACTTCAATACGGCACTTGCAGCCAGTGCCTTTTTCGCCATTCTATCTGCGGTCATATTATGCATTGGTGTCTCCAGCATCATAACCACAGTCGATTTTCTGTTTGGTACATCCGTCAGTATTGAGATGCACGCCAATATCTGGCTTATCGGTCTGGCATTGTTTGCTCCGCTCTATGCCTTGCCAAGAATTCCGGAAGAAAGTGATCTTAACGAGAAACACTATCCTGCAAGTGTTGCTACTATATTCGTCTATATCCTGGCGCCGCTCATTGCGGTTTATTTCGGTGTTTTATACGCCTATATGCTGAAAATCCTTGTGGAATGGGATTTACCGAAAGGAAGTATAGCCTATCTGGTTGTTTCATTTGGCATTATCGGTGTTTTCTGGCACATCTTTTCCTATCCGATAAAAGACGGCGGAACAGCTTTTTTTAGGTTTCTATATCGCTATTTTTATCTGGCCTTCCTACCGCCGCTCCTGCTTTTATGCTTGGGAATTGGTGTTCGGATACTGGACTATGGATTTACCGAACAACGATATCTCATCCTGATTTTTACAGTGTGGTTTATCCTGGCGACAGCTTATGTTCTGCTGATAAAAGAACCTCGCTTTAAAAATATTATCCTGGTTATCAGCGGCTTGCTGATCCTGTCTTCCTTTGGTTTTTGGGGAGCTGGATCAGTTTCAGAAAGAAGCCAGGTTTCCAGACTGGAAACTCTCCTGGAAAAACATAACCTTTTGGCAGATGGAAAGATAATTCCAACAGCTCAAAAAATTGAAAGCCGGGACATTGAAAGGATGCAGTCTATCCTTCAATATCTGTCGGATACCGGAAAACTGCAGGATGTCCGAAATTGGTTTCCGGCTTCCAGTTACATTCGCACGACGAAAGATCCTGAACCTGATGCATCGCTTGTTCTCGAGGATCTGGGATTGGATTTGCTGGCTGAGAGTTCCCGCGCTCCAACGGGTAAATCCTTCTATATCCAGTCAATTGACAAGCGTTCAAAGCGGGCTCTGCTTTACGACACGCAACACACAGATTTTTTTGTGGATGTTGCGTATACTCTACCGCAAAGTGCCGTTAAATGGTCGGAAAGCGTTGTCTTACCGACATCGCCTCAACAAAAGCTGACGATAGAACAACCCCTCCCCGGCATCTTCGATGTTAGCATTGAAGGCAAGAAGCCCATCGTCAGCCTTGATCTGAAAGCCGTCATAGAAAGCTTGGTCAGAGAGGGATATCTGACAGGACCATTACCGGCGTCACGGCAAAAGGACCTGATTATTAAAGGGAAAAACCGACATTTCAGTGTTGACCTTCATATCGATACCGTTGGCGGGCATATTGTTGCTGGAGAACCCTCTCTCACCCATGCATCTTTCAAGCTGGCCATTAGCCTTAACTAACCTTCGAAAAAGCCCTCAGGTTTCCTGAGGGCACGCCTCCGGACAAACGATTGGATTAAGTAGAGCCTGTCGCCTTACAGTCTGCCTCCCCGCATATGATTGATGGCAGAGTAGTTTAATGACAGATCTTACCGGTTCCCCCTCAAAGCCCGTAACGCTCTTTTCCAGGGAAAATCTGACTGTTCTTTCAGCCATCCTATTGGCTTGTATGACAGGGTTGGTAACCACAGTGTTCTTACCGGTCCAGATGGCTGCTGTCGCGGCCCTCACCCTCTTCTGCATCGGTTTATGGGCAACAGGCTCGGTACCTGAATTCTGGACAGCGATTGCTTTTTTTCTTATAGCAATTCTCCTTGATCTGGCACCTGCGGAAACCGTTTTTTCAGGTTTCCACTCCTCCACGCTCTGGCTCCTGTTCAGCGGCATCATCCTGGGCGCCGCTATGCGCCATACAGGTCTCGGAAAACGAACCGCCAGACTTCTCACGCAATCGGTTGGCAACCGCTACTATCGGGTTATCGCCGGTGTTACGTTCTTCAGTTTGGCTTTGGCTTTCATCATGCCCTCCTCCATGGGACGGATCGTGCTTCTGGTTCCGATCCTCCTCTCGTTGGCTGATCATCTGGGATACGAACAGGGACGGCCCGGACGGACCGGTATGCTGGCCGCAGCGGTTCTGGGGACCAACCTTCCCGCCTATGCGATCCTCCCAGCTAATGCGCCCAACATGATCCTTGCCGGTATGGCAGAGAGCCTCTTTGATGTTCATTTGAGCTACTGGGAATACTTGTTGATTCATTTTCCCGTTCTGGGACTAACAAAAGCCATCATCCTGATCGGTTTGATCCTCTGGTTATTCCCGGACAAGGCCCCCAAAACGGCACCGGACACAAAGGAAGCGCCGTCGTCTCTTTCTTCCCATGAGCGGAAACTGATTGTAATCCTGGTCGCCTGCCTGGCTTTTTGGGTAACAGATGCCCTGCATCACATCTCGCCAGGCTGGGTCGGTCTTGCCGCCGCCCTTTATTGCCTATGGCCGGGCTCAGGCCTCACGGAAAAAAACACGATTAATGACAGCGTGAATTATGGTTCCCTGTTTTTTGTTGCCGGCATTATTGGATTGGGAGCTGTCATCGCAACCTCAGGTCTTGGCAGTGTTCTATTCACCAGACTTACGGATATAGTCGACTTTTCAGGGCATTCTTCAGTGGTCAGTATTTCCATCATGACCGCTCTTTCAACACTGGTTGCGATCATCGCCGGTCTGCCCAGTGTTCCGGCTGTCATAACGCCCATTGCCGAGGATATCAGTTCCATCACCGGTTTATCACTGACCACCATTCTAATGACACAGGTCGTCGCTTTCTCGAATGTCCTGCTACCTTATCAGGCGCCACCGTTGATCGTTGCCGCGCAACTTTCCCAAATCCCTATTCTGAACCTCGCTAAGATCTGCCTGGCTTTATTTGTGATTACCGTCCTGATATTAATACCGCTGGATCTACTCTGGTGGTCCATCCTTGGATTGATATGAGCGACTGGAGTGCATGAGGCATCATGGAAATTCATCAACTGAAAACCTTTGTCACCGTCGCCCGGGAGGGCACCATTACCAGGGCATCGGAGAAGCTCCATCTCAGTCAACCCGCGGTCAGTGCCCATATCAAGGCAATGGAAGAGAGCCTTGGGTTCACCTTATTTGAGCGAATGCCCAAAGGCATGATCCTCACAACGAAGGGGCAACAGTTATTAGGCAGTGCGGAAAAGATACTGGATGCCCGGCTCAATTTTCTGCAGCAGGCAGAGACCCTGAAATCAAATCTTGCGGGCCGCCTGCGACTGGGTATTGGCAGCGGATCGGGTATGGAACCTTTAGGACGCCTTTTGACAGTTCTTGCTAAACAATGTCCGGACGTCGAAGTTGCCTTAAAACACGGCAGTTCAACAGAGATCCTTGACGCCATTCAGTCCGGCGACCTGGATGGTGGTTTCTATAATGAATCCGGGACTGCGAACGAAGCGCTGCAAACTGTAACTGTCTCCGTATTCAGGATCTTTCTGGCGGCCCCGATCGGTCTGGTCTCCAAGGAGGATCAAAATAACTGGCACGCCCTGGCAGAATTTCCCTGGATCCACCCGACATCCAGCACCTGTTGCGGACGTGTTATGGATAAATTATTGAAAAAAAAGGAAATAGAACCGTCCAGAATGATCAGTATTGATAGTGAAAAAGTCACCCGAACGCTGATAACGGGAGGGGTTGGTATAGGCCTGCTCCATGAACAGAGTGCCTTGGAGGCAGAAAGCAGGAATGAGGTAGAGCTTCTTTATGAAGCAGGTCATTCCGTCCGTGTTCTGTTTGCTTATCAAAAGAAGCGTGATCAAGATCCGGTGCTTCGAAAAATTCAGTCGATCCTTGAAACAGAGATATCAGTTTGATTTAAGGCCTCAGGAATAAAACTGCCTGACGTCCCGACCAAGATATTCAATATTTGTGAATTTAAGTCTCTGACCTGAACCAAAGAAAACGCAGAGCACCGCTGTTGCAATGACAGGCAGATGGCCAATAATCTCTGTTATCGCTTCCTGGCTATTTCCCTGAAAAACAAATGTCAGATTGGATGTGATCATAAATCCTGCCAGAACCAGGATATTAAGGCGCGTTGTGGTACCGATAATAAGGATCAAGCCGAAAACAACTTCTACCACACCGGCACTCAAAACAAACAATTGATCACTGAAACCGGTAAATCCGAGATTATAAATGAAATTCCATTGATACTCGGCCAGGAAAGCTTGTCCAAGATGCGGGTTCAGGATTTTTTCAGAAAGCCCCAGAATAATTAATGCACTACCTGTCAATATACGCAGTGCCGGTATGGAAAAGGACTGCAAATGCTCCCTGAGTTTTCCTTTCGGCAGGTTTTCCAACCCCAGAAAGAGAGCGATACCGACGACATTGATATAATCCATCAAGGTTAGAGGATCATAAATAATCATCGATCCTGCAAACAGAAGGATAAGCAGGGCCGCGTTATGCAAGGTAAAAATATTAAGGATCATGCAGAGGCCGACCATAAATTCACCGGCCTGCAATATCCGGGAAAAAGGACCATCCACCAGGTAATGCGGTGCGATCACCGCGTCATTAAAGGCAATGAGCAAAAGGGATGCACCGGTTGATACCTGAATAATGGACACCAGGAAGGAACGGGCCTTCCCGCCTGTTATCGGAGGAGATGGCAATCTGGAGTCAAGAAGGATCGAGCCTGAGATCATTAAAACAGAAAGGCAAATCCATATCAGAACTTCCGGATCTGTCAGTTTATAAGGTTCCACCACAATGAGCGGGCTGTCCTCAGAGACAAACCATTTAACATGTGCCATTGCCGTAACGGGCAGCGTAGCCAGCAGTAAAGCAACCACAGCCAACAGCCCCGGGGATCCTTTTAAGACTTTCATTTCGTGAATTCCGGTTTTTGAACCGGCTCGAACTTTACATCCGAGATCGCAAAAACTCTATTTAAAAATGCGGGTCGTATTGTCGCAGATCAACCTTCCTGTGCTAACTGTCCTTCAAAAAGAGGGGCCTGTTTTTCAAACTGTTCAGCAACATATTTCATGAAGAGACGCAACCGTTTGACATTCTTGAGGTCCGGATGAGTCAAAACCCAGATATCCAGTGTCGGTATAAGGTCAACGCCTGGTACCCGTATCAGATCGGGATCTGTGTCTCCCAGAAAACAGGGCATGCGCCCGACTCCTAATCCTGCCTTTACAGCCGCGTGAACCGCAACCATATCATCCAACTCAAGCCCGACCCTGCTATTAGGATAGATCTCTCGAAAAGGCGCCGGAACCTGGCGACCCCACCAGATAAAGCTGATAAACCGGATTTCGCTGTTTGCTGATATCCTTGAGCCACCTTCTTTTAGTGTCTCCAAATAGCCGCGGGAGACGAAAAAACCTCGTTTCTGAGACACAACCTTCCGACCGTATAATCCCGGGTCCGGCATATTACCGACACGGATCGCCACATCAGCTTCCCGCCGGGACAGGTTGAGATTTTCGTTGGCGGCTCGCACCGTGATATCAATGTCGGGGTAACGGATCGAAAATCCGGCAATGATATCGGCGACAATCACCTGGAATATCAACTGTGGCGTCGTGATCCGCAAAGGACCGGCCAGGTCTTTATCGCGCGCCGCAATTTGACGGTTCAGGGTATGGAGTTCCTTCTCCAGCCTCTCTGCCACCTGGATGGCTTCCAGACCCTCGTCGGTCGCGATAAATCCGGTCGGCAGACGATCGAACAACCTGACCCCGAGCCGTTGCTCCGCGGCGCTAATGCGCCTCGATACGGTGGAGTGATTAACAGAAAGGGCTCTGGCAGCCGAGCTTAATCCGCCATGACGCCCAACAGCGAGTATATATTTATAATCATCCCAGTCTTCCATCTGTGCATTTATGCACAAATGATTTGCAAGGTTAAGGAATTTTTGATCAGGCGGCTAACCCCTACTTTCCTTCTGTCATCCCTTAAAAGAGATTGGAAAACACCATGAGCGTACGTTACATCGCGCAAATCACCGTCAGAGATCAGGAAAAAATCACGGCTTACCGGGCAGTAGCAGGCGATGCTCTTGCCAAACATGGCGGAAAGGTTATCGCCGGTCTGCCGTCTCCCGATGCTTTGGAAGCGGCACAGGAGGTGCCGTCCATCATGGCGGTTCTGGAATTTCCATCCGCTGATAATGCGAAAGCCTGGCGGGAAGATCCAGAGCTTGAAGAGGTTCACGCTCTCAGAAACTCAGCAGGTCTTTCAACCATTCTTGCCCTGCCTGATTTCTAAGGACCTGATGCCAGATCGATATTTTCCTTGAAGACATGGATCAAATGAATACCTTTCCGGGGACAGTCCCAGCACGCTCACCGGAAAGAACAAATGACTAAAATCGGTATCGTAATCGGTAGTATTCGCGAAAACTCACAATCTTCCCGTATCGCACATTATGTGCAGGAACGGCTCTTGAAGCATCTCTCTGCCCCGGCAACTGAAGTCTTTGACTTGCGAACGCTGTCCCTTCCACTTTGGCAAGAAGACAAATGGAATGCAAACAGCGATATGAGCGCCGACTGGAAGCCGCTTTCCGATCGCTTGAAAAGCTGTGATGGCTTTGTGTTTGTGGTACCGGAATGGGCCGGTATGGCGCCGCCTCATCTAAAGAATTTCCTATTGATGTGCGATAAGGGTGAGTTAGCCCATAAACCCTGCCAGTTGATCGGTATCAGTTCCGGTATGGGAGGTGCCTACCCGATCACCGAGCTTCGCATGAGCGGTTATAAGAATAATTTCCTCATGTGGCTCCCGGATCATATGGTTTTACGTCAGGTGGAAACGCTTTTTGCTGCAGAGGAGCCCACAGAGCTCGACGTTTCTTTGACTGAACGGCTTGATTACAGCCTCACATTTCTGATGGAAACCGCCGCCGTCCTAAAACCTGTTCGGGAAAAGCACCAGGATCTCAAGCGTTACGCCCACGGGATGTAGGAACATGACCGTCCGCCGTTATAAAGCCTCTGATCTTCTGAAACTTCCGAATATTGAAATGGATGCCGGGGAAGTTCTGCGGGCCTACGGATTGGAAACTGTTGCTGATATGCCTGTCGATCCACATGGGTATAACGAACAACTGCCGGAGGGCGGAACGATTTTTGTGGCCGTGGATGACAGAGATGAGCCTGTCGGCTTTGCCCTTTGCATCCCTGTTGACGGCGAAGGGCATTTGAAAGAACTGTCAGTATCGCGCTCCTCCATGAAGCAGGGATTGGGAACAGCCCTGCTCAATGCCTGTATTGACTGGGCTAAAGAAGCTGGTTTCTCAGCCCTTACCCTAACCACCTATCGCGATATTCCCTTTAACGCCCCCTACTACACCAACAACGGTTTCGAGTGGTTTGAACCAGACGAAAACTGGCCGGAGCTATGCGCCATTCGGGAAGATGAAAAAAAGCGCGGGCTGGATATCAAACCGCGCCTCGCTATGAAACTCAATTTGTGATGCCGACCATCAGCCGCTTTTTCTGAGGCTCTCCTTATCAAAGCCGGCCAGTTTTTTATAAGCCGTTGCCACCTCTTCAAGGGTCGATTGTGGAACACAGGTATGGGTGTCACCGCAGGTTCCTGGACATTGTTCTTTCACCATTTCCATGACCCGCTCAGGACCGGTTTCCCGGTTCGCAAGACTGATGCGGGTTGTTGCCGGCCGCCTTGTTTCTTCATAGGTTACAAGGATCTCCTGAATATCGCCGCCTTTCTGGATCAGTCTGGTAAATTCCATGGCATCGAGAACACCCTGGGAAACACCATTAGAGCCGTTCGGATACATGGCATGCGCGGCATCCCCCATCAGAGTAACCCGGCCAAACGTCCATTTCGGGATGGGATTACGATCGATCATCGGGAATTTATGGATGGAGATGGCTTCACCAAACAGCTTGTCGATATCAAGCCAACCAAGATCCCAACTTTCAAAAGCGGATTTAAACTCTTCCAAAAGACCGGCGGCGTTCCAGTCTGCCTGACGGCCTGCC